>CAJBMR010000209.1 GCA_903954205.1 uncultured bacterium
CAGATCTACGACCAGATGCCCAACCCCAAGTGGGTCCTCGCGATGGGTGTCTGCGCGAGCAGTGGTGGCATGTTCAACAACTACGCGATCGTCCAGGGTGTCGACCACGTGGTGCCGGTTGACATGTACCTCCCCGGCTGCCCCCCGCGTCCCGAGATGCTCATCGACGCCATCCTGAAGATTCACGATCAGATCCAGGACATGAAGCTCGGTGCCAATGCGGTGCGAGAGCAGGAGCAGCTCGAACTCGCCGCGCTGACCGCGAGCCCGACGTTGGAGATGCGAGGCCTGCTGCGATGAGCGACCAGCAGCCTGTGTCGCCGGCCGAGGCCGGTCTCGAGATTGCCTCAAGCGCGACGACCATGCCGGAAGGCGTGCGCGAGCTTGAGGTCATCGGCGTACGCCACGGCGCCTTCTCAGCGCAGGACGGCGGAGACACCTCCGGTTTCGGTGGCCTGGTGGCCCCCATCGTCATGCCGGGACCGACCGAACGCCCCTACGGCGAGTGGTTCGACGCAGCGGCTGATGAGATCGAACTCGCCCTGGCTGATCGCGGCCTGCCGATGACCACCGCGGTGGAGAAGGTCGTGGTGGACCGGGGCGAGATCACCTTCTTCGTCCGTCGGGAGCACCTGCTGGCGTTCGCCTCCGTCCTGCGTGACGAGCCCGCCCTGCGCTTCGAGATGTGCATGGGCGTCAACGGCGTCCACTACCCGGGAGACGCCGGTCGCGAGCTGCACGCGGTCTACCCCCTCCAGTCGGTGACCCACAATCGCCGGATCCGCGTCGAGGTGACCTGCCCGGACGCCGACCCTCGTATCCCTTCGATCACCTCGGTCTACCCGGCCAATGACTGGCACGAGCGCGAGACCTACGACTTCTTCGGCATCATCTTCGAGGGGCATCCCGCACTGACCCGCATCGAGATGCCGGATGACTGGCCCGGACACCCGCAGCGCAAGGACTACCCGCTCGGCGGCATTCCCGTCGAATACAAGGGCGCCGAGGTCCCGCCGCCCGACCAGCGGAGGGCATACACCTGATGACGACCGACCAGAGCATCGCTGACGAGGGCATCGTCTACGAGGGCGAACTGCCCGCAGAGGACCCCTACGCACTGTCTTACGAGACGGGCCAGGGGACCGTGTACACCGTCTCCGGAGGGGACTGGGACTCCATTTCTTCGCCCGACGAGGGCGAGCGCGAGCGCATCGTGGTCAACATGGGCCCGCAGCATCCCTCCACGCACGGAGTCCTCCGTCTCATCCTCGAGCTCGAGGGTGAGACGGTCATCGACACCCGTTGTGGCATCGGCTACCTGCACACGGGCATCGAGAAGAACATGGAGTACCGCACCTGGACCCAGGGTGTGACCTTCGTGACCCGCATGGACTACCTCTCACCCTTCTTCAATGAGACGGCGTACTGCCTGGGTGTCGAGAAGCTCCTCGGTGTCACCGACCAGATCCCAGAGCGCGCGACCACGATTCGCGTCCTCATGATGGAGCTCAACCGCATTTCTTCCCATCTTGTGGCCCTCGCCACCGGCGGCATGGAGCTCGGCGCACTCACCGCGATGACCTTCGGCTTCCGCGAGCGTGAGCTCATTCTCGACATCTTCGAGATGGTGACGGGGCTGCGCATGAACAGTGCCTTCGTCCGCCCGGGTGGAGTCGCGCAGGACATCACCGACGACCAGGTCGCGCGCATTCGCGAGACGCTGCCGCTCCTGCGCAAGCGCATGAAGGACACCACCAATCTCCTGGTGGACAACGCCATCTGGATGGGTCGCACGGTCGGGGTGGGCTACCTCGACCTCGCGGGCTGCATGGCGCTCGGGATCACCGGCCCACTTCTGCGCAGCACCGGCCTGCCGCATGACCTCCGCAAGGCTCAGCCCTACTGCGGCTACGAGACCTACGAGTTCGCGGTACCCACCGAGGACACCTGCGATGCATACGGCCGCTTCCTCATCCGCGTCGCCGAGATGCAGGAGAGCATCAAGATCGTCGAGCAGGCTCTCGATCGCCTCCAGCCGGGGCCCGTCATGATCGCGGACAAGAAGATCGCGTGGCCGGCTCGCCTGTCTATCGGCGGCGACGGGCAGGGCAACTCCCCGGAGCACATCAAGGAGATCATGTCCCAGTCGATGGAGGCACTCATCCATCACTTCAAGCTGGTCACCGAGGGCTTCAATGTCCCTGCGGGTCAGGTCTACTCCGCGATCGAGTCGCCACGCGGCGAGCTCGGTGTCCACATCGTGAGCGATGGCGGCACACGCCCCTACCGCGTGCACTTCCGGGACGCGTCCTTCAACAACCTGCAGTCCACCGCAGCGATGTCCAACGGCAGCATGATCTCCGACGTCATCGCCGCCGTTGCGAGCATCGATCCCGTCATGGGCGGGGTGGACCGCTGATGGCCTACGACGAGAGCGTCATGTCGCAGATGCGCGAGATCATCGCGCGCTACCCCCAGTCCCGGTCCGCGGTGATGCCCCTGCTGCACCTCTCGCAGAGCATCGACGATGAGATCACGCCCGAGGGCATGCAGGTCATCGCCGAGCAACTCGGCCTCACCACGGCCGAGGTCACCGCGGTCGCGACCTTCTACACGATGTACAAGCGCCGCCCGGTGGGCAAGCACCACATTGGTGTGTGCACCAACACTCTTTGCGCGCTCCTCGGTGGTGACGCCGTCTACGACGCGATATCGGATCGCCTCGGCGCCGGCCATGACGAGCGCGATGTGGACGGCACCTTCTGGCTCGAGCGCATCGAGTGCCAGGCCGCGTGCACGCACGCCCCCGTCATGACCGTCGACTGGGAGTTCATGGACTGCCAGACCCCACAGAGCGCCCTCGACGTCATCGATCGGCTCGCCCGAGGAGAAGAAGTTGTCTCGACGCGCGGCCCGGTTATCCGTGACTTCCAGGCCACCGAGCACACGCTCGCCTTCCCCGTCGACGGACTGGCGGGCGAGGGCGGTGAGGCCGACGCGATCATGCTCGCCGGTCTCACCTACGCACGCGAACACGGCATGAGCGCCCCGGCGCCGGGGGAGGGATCCGCATGACACCGCTTACCCCTGTTATCACTGCCCACTGGGATGTGCCGGATTACTTCACCCTCGAGGGCTACCGCCGCCACGGCGGCTACGTCGCGCTGCCCAAGGCCCTCGGCATGGATCCCGACGCGATCATCGGCACGGTCAAGGACACCGGTCTGCGTGGGCGCGGGGGAGCGGGGTTCCCCACCGGCCTGAAGTGGAGCTTCGTCCCCCAGAACGACGGCAAGCCCCACTACCTCGTCGTC
>CAJBMR010000210.1 GCA_903954205.1 uncultured bacterium
TACGACGACTTTGAGGACCGCCCGGGGGAACCCGAGAGCATCATCCTCGTCCGCGAGGCACGCCGTACCCGCACGCGCACCCGCGCCCATCAGCATGCTGCACCGCGCCCCCGCCTGCTGCCCGCCACCACCTCCAAGCGCCGCGCCCGCCTCGGCATCTTCGCGATCGTCTGCCTCGCCATCGCCACCGTCGGCCTGGTCTCCATGCTCATCGTCAACACCATGCTCGCCTCCGGTGCCTTCACTGTCTCCGAACTGCAGGCCGAGAAGGCCCTGCTGCTCGAGCAGGAGCAGCAACTGACCGAGGAGATCGCCATCGCGTCCTCGCCGCTGCTGCTGGAGGAGCGGGTGCGCGCCATGGGCATGGTGCCGCAGGATGCGCCGGCCTTCATCGACCTCGAGAGCGGCGAGATCATGGGCAACACCGTGCCGCAGCCCGCGCCGATCGTCGTCGATCCGGCCGAGGGCACCTACGTCAACGGCTACCTCATCGATCCCGCCACCGGCGAGATCTACCTCGATCCCTACACCGGCCTGCCCATCACCGAGGACGGCCAGCCCATCGGCTACGACGGCGAGACCGTCGACGGCGTCGGGGGAGAGGACGCGATCCGCGATCCCGACACCGGCGAGTGGGTCGACCCCGTCACCGGTGATCCGATCGCGACACCGGATCCCGGCGCAGGCGAGGCCGAGATCGGCCCGCAGCCCGGCGAGAACGACCCGGTCAACGGCGAGGATCCGCTCACACCGGTCGCCCCGCTTGAGCCGGTCCCCGGCGACGGCTCCACCGAGATCGCTCCCGGCGACGTCGAGGTGCCGCAGGCCCCGTGACCACCACCACCCGACAGCGGCCGCCGAGTGGGCGGGCGCAGACGCAGAGGAAGCGGCCACCCGCGCCGCCGCAGTCGGCACCACTGCGCCTGGGCAACCCCAGGCGTCGCGCCGGTCTCCTGCTTGTCTTCGTGCTCATCGTCTTCACGGTCTTCGCCGGCCGCCTGCTCGAGCTGCAGGGCTTCCGCGGTGACGCACTCGCCGCCGCCGCTGTCGACCAGCGCACCACCACCGTCAAGGTGCTCGCCGATCGCGGTGACATCGTCGATGCGCGCGGGGTGCCCCTGGCGATCACGGTCGAGTCGCGCCACGTCACGGTCGACCAGACCCTCATC
The DNA here is from genome assembly GCA_903954205.1 of uncultured bacterium. Lineage (GTDB taxonomy): Bacteria > Actinomycetota > Actinomycetes > S36-B12 > S36-B12 > Mxb001. Next base: position 1,170 of record CAJBMR010000210.1, read on the forward strand.
TCCGACCCGCTCGGCACCGCGCAGGCGATCGCCGCGGTGATCGGCACTCCCGCGGGCCCGCTCGTCGAGCGGCTCACCGGTGAGCGGCGCTTCGCCTATGTCGTCAAGGACATCACCCCCGAGCAGTGGCGCCAGATCGACGAGCTCGGCCTGGTCGGGATCTACTCCGAGCGCGCCCTCGAGCGCGTCTACCCCTCCGGGGACGTCGCCGCCAATGTCGTCGGCTTCGTCGGCGGTGAGGCCGGCGGTGGCCTCGCCGGTATCGAATACGCCATGGACGACCGCCTCGGCGGCGTCGACGGCTGGCGCACCTTCGAGCGCGTGAGCGGCGTAGCGATCCCCGGCTCTGCTGAGACGGTGGAGGATCCGCAGCCCGGCAGCCCCGTGCAGCTCACCATCGATCGCGACATCCAGTACGTCGCCCAGCGCGCACTCGCCAACGAGGTCATGGCGACCGGTGCGGAGAGCGGCTCCATCGTCGTCATGGACCCGCGCACCGGCGACATCCTCGCCCTGGCCGCCGTGCCCACCTTCGATGCCAACGACCCCGGTGCGGCCGATGAGGCCAACCGCGGCAACCGCGCCATCACCGATGTCTTCGAGCCCGGCTCCACCGCCAAGGTCATGACCGTCGCCGCCGTCCTCGAGGAGGGTGGCGCCGACGCCAACACGATGTTCAGCATCCCGCCCACCCTGGACCGCGGTGGCAAGACCTTCCACGACGCCACCGAGCACGGCGGATACGAGTGGGATCTCGCCACGATCCTCGCCCAGTCGTCCAATATCGGCACGATCCTCGCGGCAGAGACGGTGCGCGAGCAGACGGTCTTCTCCTACTTCGAGAAGTTCGGCATCGGCCAGCCCTCCGGCATCGGCCTGCCGGGGGAGTCGCCCGGCTACCTGACCCCGATGTCCGACTGGTCGGCGACGACCTTCCCCACGATGGTCTTCGGCCAGGGCTTCAGCGTGAACGCCGTCCAGATGGCCGACGTCTTCTCCACCATCGCCAACGACGGCGTGCGCATGCCGGCACGGATCATCGCCGATCCCGCGGTGCCTGCGGGCGAGGGCGAGCGCGTGGTGAGCGAGCGCACCGCCAAGACGATCCGCGAGATGCTCGAGCGCGTGGTCGCCGACGGCGGCACCGCACCCATGGCCGGCATCCCCGGCTATCGCGTCGGTGGCAAGACCGGTACCGCGCAGGTCATCGATCCGGAGTGCGGCTGCTACAACGGCGACACCATCGGCTCCTTCATCGGCATGGCACCCATCGAGGCTCCCGAGCTCGTCATCGCGGTCACGATCGTGAAGCCCAAGGTCACCCAGATGGGCGGTGAACTCGCCGGGCCCGTCTTCCGCGAGGTCATGACCTACGCCCTCCAGGCCCAGCGCGTCGCGCCGATCACGCCCAAATCCCGGTAACGCCGGTAGCGTGTTGACGTGTCGATCGACCTGCGGCCTGCGACCCCGCCGGCGCCCCTGACGCTGGGCGCCATCGCCGCTGCCTGCGGGCTCACGACCTCGACCTCCGATGTCACCGTCACCGGGGTCACCCATGACTCGCGCGCCGTGCGGCCGGGCGATCTCTTCGCCGCCCTGCCCGGGGCGCACGCCCACGGAGCGGCGTACACGGAGCAGGCCGCTTCACTGGGTGCCGTCGCCATCCTCACCGATACGGCGGGCGCGCAGATGGTGGGAGACCTGCCGGTGCTCCTTGCCGACGACCCGCGCGAGGCACTCGGATGCGTGGCAGCAGAGATCTACCGCCACCCCGCGCGCGACATGCTGCTCCTTGGCGTCACCGGCACGAATGGCAAGTCGACGACGGTGCACCTGCTCGAGGCCGGCCTGCGCGCCGCTGGTCACACGACCGGGATCATCGGCACCACCGGCGTGCGCATCGGCGACCGCAATGTGCCCAACGACCGCACCACTCCCGAGGCACCCGACCTGCATGCCCTGCTCGCGTTGATGCGCGAGGAGGGTGTCACCGCCGTAGCGATGGAGGTCTCCAGCCACGCGCTCGTGCTCGGCCGCGTCAACGGGGTCGTCTACGACATCGCGATCTTCACCCAGCTCAGCCAGGACCATCTCGATTTCCACGGCACCATGGAGGATTACTTCGCCGCCAAGGCGGATCTCTTCACCGCAGCCCGCGCGCGTCGCGCCGTGATCGGCGTCGATGGCATGTGGGGGCGCCGCCTCGCCGACCA
>CAJBMR010000211.1 GCA_903954205.1 uncultured bacterium
CTTGGCGTCGATAACGGGCGGAGGACGTGCGTGTGGCGCGGGCGCGAGGGGGTCTAGGCCTCCACGACGACGGGGATGATCATCGGCCGCCTCCGGTGGGTCTGGGACACCCAGCGGCCGACCACGCGCCGGACCCGCTGCTGCAACTGGTGGGCGTCGACGACGCCGTCGGCGAGGGCACGCTCGAGCTCGGTGCGCACTTCATCGCGGACCGGCTTGAGCACCTCGGGATCCTCGTGGAAGCCACGCGCCTCGATCTCAGGACCCGCCACCACCTTGCCCCCGGTGATGTCGACGGCCGCGAAGATCGAGATGAAGCCCTCGTTGCCCAGCACTCGGCGGTCGGTGAGTGCGGCCTCGGTGATGTCGCCCACGCTCGCACCGTCGACGAAGACGTAGCCCACCGGCACGGCGCCGACGATCGTGGCCACGCCCTCCTTCAGGTCCACCACCACGCCGTCCTCGGCGAGCACGATGCGGTCACGGGGTACGCCGGTCTTCTCGGCCAGCGCCGCATTGGCGCGAAGGTGACGCCACTCGCCATGCACGGGCATCACATTGCGCGGCTTGACGATGTTGTAGGTGTAGAGGAGCTCCCCCGCCGAGCAGTGCCCGGACACGTGCACGAGGGCGTTGCCCTTGTGGACCACCGCGGCACCGCTGCGGGTGAGCCCGTTGATCACGCGATTGACGGCGTTCTCATTGCCCGGGATGAGCGAGGACGCCAGCACGATCGTGTCATCGGGCCCGGCCTTGATCTGGTGGTCGTTGTTGGCGATGCGTGACAGCACCGCCATGGGCTCGCCCTGCGACCCGGTGCACACGAGCACCACCTCGTCGTCAGGCAGGTCCGCCAACTCGTCCATCGAGACGAGAACGCCGCCGGGCACGGTGAGGAAGCCCAGGTCGCGAGCCACACCCATGTTGCGCACCATCGAGCGCCCCACGAAGGCGACACGGCGTCCGTGCTCGGCTGCCGCGTCGATGATCTGCTGGATCCGGTGCACGTGGGAGGCGAAGCTCGCCACGATCACGCGGCCGCGAGCACGGTCGAAGACCTTGTCGAGCACCGGTGAAATCTCGCGTTCGCTCGGGATGAAGCCCGGGACCTCCGCGTTGGTGGAATCCACGAGGAACAGGTCGACACCCTCATCGCCCAGCCGCGCAAAGCCATTGAGATCGGTCAGCCGTCCGTCGAGCGGCAACTGGTCCATCTTGAAGTCGCCGGTGTGCAGCACGAGACCAGCCGGGGTCCGGATGGCCACGGCGAGGGCGTCGGGGATGGAGTGGTTGACGGCGAGGAACTCCAGGTCGAAGGGGCCCACCGTCAGGCGCTCCCCCTCGGTGACGACGTGCACGACCGGCTTGATGCGCGCCTCGCGCAGCTTGGCCTCCACGAAGGCAAGGGTCAGGCGCGAGCCGTAGAGCGGGATGTCGGATCGCTGGCGCAGCAGGAAGGGAAGCGCACCTATGTGGTCCTCGTGGCCGTGGGTGAGGACGACGGCGTCGACGTCGTCGAGCCGGTCCTCGATATAGGAGAAGTCCGGGAGGATGAGGTCGACACCGGGCTGGGAGTCCTCGGGGAAGAGCACACCGCAATCGACGATAAGCAGGCGACCGGCGTACTCGAAGACGGTCATGTTGCGACCGATCTCGCCCAGGCCGCCGAGCGCGACGACGCGCATCGCCCCCTCGGGAAGGGGCGGCGGGGTGGGCAACTCAGGGTGAGCGTGACTCACGACAGGTCCACTCCGCCCTCGCGCAGATCGCGCTCCAACTGCCCGATCTGGTCGGCGGTCGCATTCACGAGCGGCGAACGCACGGGACCGGCCGGCAGTCCCTGGAGTCGCAGCGCGGCCTTGCTAAGGATGACGCCCTGAGTGCGGAAGATGCCGGCGTAGACGGGCAACAGCGCACGGTTGATGGCGATCGCGCCACACACATCACCGGCGTGGAAGGCCTCCCCCATCGCGCGGATGCGATCGGCGACGAGATGACCCACCACCGAGATGAAGCCGTTGGCGCCGACCGAGAGAAGCGGGAGGTTGAGGATGTCGTCACCGGAGTACCAGCCCAGGTCGCAGCGCGCCATCGCCCACTGGGCGGCCTCGAGATCGCCCTTGGCGTCCTTATTGGCCACGATCCGGGGATGCTCAGCGAGGCGCACGAGGGTGTCGACCTCGATCGCCACACCGGTGCGCTTCGGGATGTCGTAGGTGATCACGGGCAGCTCGGTGGCATCCGCCACGGTGCGGAAATGGTGGAGCAGGCCCTCTTGCGGGGGGCGGCTGTAGTAGGGCGTCACGACGAGGAGGCCATCAGCGCCGGCGGCGGCGGCCTCGCGCGCCAGGTGCACCGAATGCGCTGTGTCGTAGGTGCCCACTCCCGCGATCACGCGCGCCCGGTCGCCGACCGCCTCCTTGACCGCGCGGACGATGGTCGCCTTCTCCTCATCGGTCGTGGTCGGCGACTCACCCGTCGTGCCGTTGACCACCAGGCCGTCGTTGCCGAGGTCATCGACTAGGTGCTCCGCAAGTCGCTGCGTGCCGGCGACATCGAGTGAGCCATCGTCAGCAAAGGGGGTCGCCATCGCCGTGAGAATGACCCCGACGGGTCCGGTGGCGGGCACGGGCATGGCGACAGGCTACCGCTACGGCGCCACGCGGCCGCTGGCCACGAAGGCCTCGTGCGTGATCGGCATGAGCGCCGCCCACTCCGCCTCCATGAGATCCGCAACCATCTCGATCTCACGCTGGGGGAAAGACGGGAAGTGGCTCTCGGGATGCTTGGTGCGCAGCGACAGGAAGTTCATCAGCGCCCGCGCGTTCATGGTGACGTACATCGAGGAGTAGGTGCCCACGGGGAGCACGATCCGAGCCACCTCGCGAGCGACTCCGGCCGCAAGCATCTCCTGGTACGCCGCATACGCAGCGCGGCATGAGGCCTCCGTCTGCTCGACGACCACGGCGTGCTGCTCGGGCGTGCCCTCGACAAACTCATACGCTCCGGGCTTGCCCTGCTGCACGAGGCGGCGATCAGGGCCGGGCACGTAGAAGACGGGCCGCAGCTCGCGGTAGCGACCGCTCTCCTCGTTGTAGGAGGCGATGCGGTGGCGCATGAACTCGCGGAAGACGAAGATCGGCGCAGAGATGAAGTAGGTGAGCGACGTGTGCTCGAAGGGCGTTCCGTGGCGATCACGCATGAGGTAGTTGATGAGTCCCCGCGCCGCCGCGGCGTCCCCATCGACGTCATCGAGCGACTGCTCCCCCTTCGTGGAGACTCGGGCCGCCCAGATGACGTCGGAGTCGCGTGCGGTGGCCTTGACGAGCTCCACGGTGACATCGCTGCGGAACTCGATCGCTTCTGACTCGGACACCTGACCTCCCGCATCGGACCCTACCCATTCCGGGTGGCACCCTCGATGGTAGGCAGGAGGCATGTCGCAGTCAGCCCCCGATTCCGTGCGCCTCGCCCGGACGTCAGATGTCGACGATGTCGCGCGCGTGCAGGTGGCTGCTTGGCGCGCCGCCTACGCCGGCATCCTCCCCGAGCAGGTGCTCGATGCGCTCAGTGCGGATGAGATCGCGTGGGAGTGGGGCCGAGCCCTTCTGCAGCCGGGCCAGCACCGACTCCTCGTCGCCCTCGATGCCGGAGGCGGGGTGGCGGGTGCCGCGGCAGTCGGACCAGCGGCGGATCCCGACGCCGGCGGGGCGGGCGAGATCAGCCTGCTCGTCGTCGACCCCGAGTGCTGGCGGCAGGGACACGGGTCGCGACTTCTCCAGGCGAGTGTCGATCACCTCATTGCCGGTGGGCATCGCGAGGCCGTCACCTGGGTGCCCCTTGCGGACGAGGC
>CAJBMR010000212.1 GCA_903954205.1 uncultured bacterium
GAAGAGACGTAGTTCTTTACGGTCTTCTCGGCGAGATGCATGCGCTCGCCGATCTGGCGATTGGTCAGCCCCTCGCCGATGAGCTCGAGGATGCGGCGCTCCTGATCCGTGAGTGCATCGAGGCGCTCATCGTGCGCCTCGCCCCTGCGTAGTCGCTCCATAACCCGCTGCGTCGCGACGGGGTCCAGCAGTGACCGCCCCGCGGCCACCTGTCGGATCGCATCGACGAGGTCGTTGCCGCGAATCTCCTTGAGGACGTAGCCGGAAGCTCCGGCCAGGATGGCGTTGAAGAGTGCTTCATCGTCGGCGTAGGACGTGAGCATGAGGCAGCGGGTGTCCGGCATCGTGTCGCGCACCTCGCGGCACACCTCGACTCCGGTGCCGTCAGGCAGGCGCACGTCCAGGACAGCCACATCCGGTCGCGTTGCCGGGATGCGCGAGAGCGCTTCGGCGGCACTCCCCGCCTCGCCGACGACCTCGAGGTCATCCTCGAGCCCGATGAGATCGGCCAGACCCCGGCGCACGATCTCGTGGTCATCGAGGAGGAATACCCGGATAGCCATGTGCCCAGTGTGGCATCCCGCCCGGCGCCAGAAGGGGCACTGGGCGGACAGTCCTTCCCGCCGGGGGGCCGCGGTGCTTGGATGGGTCCGGGCTCACGAGGCCCGCGACGAGAGGGTCCACACCATGACCGAAGACGTCATCCGATTGCTCACGCCCGAGGGCGAATTCCGCGCGCATCCTGACTATCCGATCGAGGTCAGTCCCGACCTGCTGCGCCAGCTCTATCGCGACATCATCCTCACGCGACGTACCGATATCGAGTCGACGGCACTTCAGCGCACCGGCGAGCTCGGGCTGTGGTGTCCGGTCCTCGGCCAGGAGGGCGTGCAGATCGGTGCCGCCCATGCCATGCGCCCCTCCGACTACGGCTTTACGACGTACCGCGAGTTGGGCATTTTCCATGTGCGCGGGGTCGACCCGGTTGAGCTGCTCCACCTCTACCGCGGCACCAGCCACGCGAGTTGGGATCCGCGCCGCGTCGGACTCGGCATCTTCACCATCGTCATCGGTTCCCATGCACTGCACTCCGTGGGCTACGCCATGGGGATCCAGCGCGATGGCGCCGATGAGGCCGTGCTCTCCTGCTTCGGCGACGGCGCAACGAGCACGGGTGACGTGCACGAGGCCATGGTCTTCGCCGCAGCCTTCAATGCTCCCGTCGTATTCCTGGTGCAGAACAACCAGTGGGCGATCTCGGTCCCCGTCACGCGCCAGACCCGGGCACCGCTTGCGACGCGAGCCGCGGGCTATGGCATCCCCTCGGTGCGCATCGACGGCAACGATGTGCTCGCGGCGCTGGGGGTGACTCGCGTGCTACTCGATCGCGCGCGCGAGGGCGGCGGCCCGGCGTTCATCGAAGCCGTCACCTATCGCCGCGGCCCGCACACGACGTCGGATGACCCCACGCGCTATCGCGATGAGGCTGAGCTCGACCACTGGGCATCGCTCGACCCGCTCGACCGGCTGCGCCGTCACATGGAGCGAGTCGGTGCGCTCGACCCCGCCTTCGTCGCCGAGGTTGACGCCGAGGCCGATGCGCTCGGCGAGCGACTGCGCGAGGCGATTCGCGGCATGGCCGATCCCGATCCGCTCGGGATGTTCGACCATGTCTACGCCGAGCCGCACCGCCAGGTGACCGCCGATCGTGCGGCGATGGCCGACTACCTCGCCACAGTGGAGGGGTCATGACGTCGATGACGCCCACGACCTCCATGACGATGGTGCAGGCGCTCAATGCGGGCCTGCGCCGCGCGATGGAGGGCGATCCGAAGGTCCTGCTCATGGGCGAGGACATCGGCCCCCTCGGCGGGGTCTTCCGCGTGACCGACGGACTGCAGAAGGACTTCGGCGAGGACCGCGTGATCGACTCGCCGCTGGCGGAGAGCGGCATCGTCGGCACCGCGGTGGGCCTGGCGATGCGCGGCTATCGGCCCGTGCTGGAGATCCAGTTCGACGGGTTCGTCTATCCGGCGTTCGACCAGATCGTGACGATGGTGGCCAAGCATCACTACCGCTCGGGCGGCATCACGCCGATGCCGATGGTGATCCGCATCCCGTACGGCGGCGGCATCGGCGCGGTCGAGCATCACAGCGAGTCACCGGAGGCGTACTTCGCACACACCCCCGGCCTGCGCGTGCTCACGCCCGCCGACGCGGCGGAGGCCTACGTCACGATCCAGCAGGCGATCGCCAGCGATGACCCGGTCATCTACTTCGAGCCCAAGCGTCGCTACTGGGATCGCGCGGAGGTGGATGAGGTCTCGCCCATCAGCGGCAACCCCTGGTCATCGCGCGTGCTGCGTCGGGGCTCGGATGTCACCCTCGTGGCCTACGGCCCGATGGTGCGCACCTGCCTCGAGGCAGCGGATGCGGCGGCGGAGGATGGCGTGGAGTGCTCGGTCATCGACCTGCGCTCACTGTCGCCCCTCGACCTCGATCCAGTGGTCGCCGATGTGCAGGGCACCGGCCGCTGCATCGTCGTGCACGAGGCACCCGTGATGCTGGGCATGGGAGCTGAGGTCGCCGCAGAGGTCACGCGGCGCTGCTTCTTCCACCTCGAGGCGCCCGTCGAGCGCGTCGGTGGCGCCTACATCCCGTATCCGCCAAACAGGTTCGAGCAGCACTACCTCCCCGACGTCGACCGCGTGCTCGATGCCATCGACCGGGTGACCGCCGTATGAGCGTGCGCGAGTTTCCTCTCCCGGATGTCGGCGAGGGTCTCACCGAGGCCGAGATTGTGGGCTGGCGCATCAGCGTCGGCGATGAGATTGAGGTCAACCAGCCGATCGTCGACATTGAGACGGCCAAGGCCGTGGTGGAACTGCCGTCGCCCTTTACCGGTCGAGTCACGGCTCTGCTCGTCGCGCCGGGCGCGGTTGTGCCTGTGGGCACTCCGATCCTCGCGGTGGAGGTGAGTGACCGCGAGCCGGTCCTCGTGGGCTATGGCGTCGGTCATGAGCAGGGTCGTCGGCGTCGGCTGCGCGGCGCGGGTCGCCAGGAAGGTGCCGCACCCCAGCAGGAGGTTGCGCCACCCGCCTCGTCGGGCAAGCCAATGGCCAAGCCGCCCGTGCGCGCGCTGGCTCGCGAACTCGGCGTCGACCTCGCGCGCGTCGCGCCGAGCGGGCCGCATGGCGACATCACGCGCGAAGATGTCCGCCGCGCAGCGTCCGGCGCCGCTTCCGTGCCTGCGACTGCGCCCGTGGCGGTGCGTCCGGTGCGCGGCGAGCGTGTGCCGGTGCGCAGCGTGCAGCGGCAGATGGCGCAGGCGATGGTGCGCTCAATGGCCACAGCGCCCCATGTCACCGAATGGGTCGATGTCGACGTGAGCCAGACGATGGCCTTGGTGAAGCGCCTGCGTGCGGAGCCGGAGTTCGCGGATGCTCGCGTCACGCCGCTCACCATCGCGGCATCCGCCGTCATCCACGCGATCCGCCGTACACCGATCGTCAACTCCTCATGGATCGACCTGCCTGACGGCACGGCGGAGATCGAGCTCTATCCCTTCGTCAATCTCGGCCTGGCAGTGGCGAGTCCGCGCGGTCTCGTCGTGCCCAATGTGCGCGATGCGGGGTCGCTGTCTCTCTCCGGGCTCGCGCGCGCCATCACCGACCTCACCGAGCGCGCGCGCAGCGGCCAGCTCATGCCGGCCGACTCAGTCGAGGGCACCATCACGATCACCAACATCGGCGTCTTCGGCGTCGATGGGGGTACGCCGATCCTCAACCCGGGCGAGGCAGCGATCCTCGCGACCGGGCGGATCGTCGAGCGGCCGTGGGCGGTCGACGGGGCGCTCGCGGTGCGGCCGGTCATGCAGCTGTCGCTAGCCTTCGACCACCGTGTCGTCGACGGCGCGTCAGGCTCGGCCTTCCTCGCCGATGTAGCGGCGTACCTGCATCGCCCCCCTCTGTGACGACTGACTAGCCTGCGGGGATGCGCCTTGCCGCCCGAATCCCCTTCTCACGAATCCTTGTCGTCTCGCTCGCAGCCGCGCTGGTCGTTGCCGTCGCGCCTGCCGTCTCGTCCGCCGCTCCCCAGGCCGGTAGCACGCTCGTCATCGAGGTGACCCCGATGGATCGGCGCGTCGTGCCTATCGGCATCGACAACGGTGCCGACTGGGGCGACGTGCTGATCGAATCAGGCACGGCGGCGGGCCGCGGCGTGAGTCAGGGGACCTTCCTGCGACGCGGCATGGCCTTCGGCAGTCAGCGAC
>CAJBMR010000213.1 GCA_903954205.1 uncultured bacterium
ACCACCGGATCGGCTAACGTCGTAGCGAAGCCTCCTGGGACCTCGATTCGGGAGGCGTAGATCTCGCCGCCCGCCCGCGTGATGCGCGCCTCGACGTCCGCCAAGTCATCGACGAGGATCACCGGGCGCAGGTCTGAGGGATTGCCCGCCATGTTGCGGCCGAGCGAGAAGTAGCCGCGGCCATCGCGACCCAGCATCGTGTCGCCGTCGGCGGGGATCACCTGGAGATCGAATGCTTCGCCGTAGAACCGCGCGGCGACGTCGGGGTCCTGAGAGCCGTGGTGGAACCACTCGGGGCATCCGGGTGCGACGACATCGGGGAACCCAGCGAAGAGGTCGGGCTGCCACAGGCCGAACACCGCACCTGTGGGATCGATCGCCAGTGCCATCGAGCCCGCGCGCATGATCGACATGGGCTCGAGCACGACCTGGCCTGCGCACGCGCGCACCCGTGCCGTCGCGGCACTGATGTCGGTCGTCGACAGGAAGGTCACCCAGCGCGCGGCACCGGTCTGCTGCTGCCCCACCGCTGCCACGTCCGCGCCGTCCTCGCGCAGCATCGTGTAGTAGCCGGTATCCGGACCGGTCACTTCAAACGTCCAGCCGAAGACATCGCAGAGAAACGCGACGAGCCGCTCGCGGTCCTCGGCGTTCGTCACTGTGATGTCGATCCAGCACGGTCGTCCGGAGTCCATCCGGCCAGCCTGCCAGTCGCTGTCCACAGTCCTGCGGCGGCTCAAGCTCCGTCGATGTCAGACCCCCGACTTAGGTTGCTGACATGGCCGACGGATGGCGCGACGTGAGTACGCCGACAGGGTGCCCATGGGAGTCCCTCTCCCCTGGGCCGCTGCTCGCGCACGCACTCGCGCAGGTCGACCCATCGACGCTGGAGGCATCGGCGCGCGTGAGCTATCTGGCCGCGACTGAGCGGCTCGCGGGCTGGGCGCACCTCGTGCAGGCCCATGCCCTCGTCGCCGTGTCGGACGCAGTGAAGCAGGCGACGGCCAGCGAGCGCGGTAGCTCGAGCATGCAGCAGTCCTGGGTTGCCGATGAGGTCGCAGCAGCCCTGCACATCGCTCCACGCACGGCCACGGCGCGAGTCCATGCGGGCGCCGCCGTCGTCCGCGATTGGCCGCTCCTGGGCGAGGAGATCGCCGCCGGTCGACTGACTGTCCCGCAGGCACGTGAGATCTACGAGGGCGTGTCGGTCCTATCGGGCTCCTACGACGTTGTCGGCGAGGATCTCAGCGAGGTGGCAGTGCGCCAGCTCGTCCGCCTCGCCCGCGATCTGCCTCCCGCGCGCCTGCGCGAGCGCGTCGCCCGCATGGTGACCTCCCTCGATCCGGCCGCAGCGGCACGTCGGCGCGAGCGGGCCGAGCGCGATCACACCGATGTGAGCATCTGGGCCGAGCCTGATGGCATGGCCTGCCTCACAGCGCGCGGCCCCGCACTCGACGCCGTGGCGGTGCGGGAGTTGATCGATGGCCGCGCTAAGGCGATGCGCGCAGCAGCCCCGGCAGACGACAAGCGCACGCTCGGCCAGTGGCGTCACGCAGCACTGCTCGCAGTATTCGGGCTGTCGCCGAGCGGTCAGCAGCCGACAGGCGTGACAGAACTGCCGGATATCGCCTCCACCGGCACGGGCGACCGACACTCGATTGTCGATCCTCCACGTGTGCAGATCCGCGTCATCGTTCCGCTCACGACCCTCCTCGATCTCACCGACGCGCCCGGAGAACTCGAGGGCTTCGGACCGCTCGACCCCGAGCTCGTGCGCGCACTGGCTGCGGACGCCGATTGGGTCAGGTGGGTGACCGACCCCGTCGACGACTACCTCCTCGATTCCGGCACCAAGCGCTTCCCCGGCGCGCGACTGGCGCGCTTCCTGCGTGACCGGGAGGGCCGCTGCAAGCATCCCTCCTGTGGGGTGCGCGCCCGCAACTGCGACGCCGACCACCTGCCCGCTCATTCGGCAGGGGGTCGCACGGCCGCGACGGGCATGTCCCCTACCTGCCCACGCCACAACCGCCAACGCGAGGCCTCCCACTGGCACATCGAGCAGGAGGGCCCAGCGGACCCCTACGGCGCCCCTGAACCCACCTGGATCAGCCCTCTGGGGCGCCGCTACGAGACGGCGGTCGCCCGACCCCTCGCCCTGGACCACATCCCCCTGCGCACCTGATCCCCCTCAGGGCCTGATCGCTGTCAGACCCCCGTGCCAACGTGGAGCCATGACCGCTTCCACGTTCATCATCGCCTGCGCCGCCATCGGTGTCGTTGCCCTCGCCCTCGGCATGCTGCTCGGGCGCCACTACGCCGCAGGGAGCGCCGGGCGCCACGGCGCGCCAGGGCGCGCACCCGAGCTCGAGGCCGTCGAGACGGCCCTCGATCGCCTGGCCCGCCGCGTCGATGAGGCCGAGGCACTACGCCGCGCTGACCAGGCCGGCATGCGCGCGGAGCTCTCCGAGCAGGTGCGCCATGTGGAGGCCGCCACCGAGGTCGTACGCCGAGAGGCGGGTCAGCTCGCGAGCGCGCTCGGCCGCGTGGACATGCGCGGACGCTGGGGCGAGGCACACCTGCGCCGGCTCGTGGAGGCGGCCGGCATGCTCGACCGCGTCCATTTCACGGAGCAGGACATCCGATTCACCGACGACGGCAGCCAGCGACCCGACCTTGTCGTCGACCTCGGTGCGGGGCGGACCCTGGTGGTCGACGCGAAGGTCCCACTGGGCGCACTCCTCGAAGCCGAAGCGGCGACAGATGAAGCGCAGCGGTCCATTCTCTTCGCACGACATGCACGAGACGTCGCACAGCACGCGGAGCGCCTAGGGAGCAAGGACTACTGGCGTCGCTACGACGACACGCTCGAAGCCGTCGTGCTCTTCCTTCCGGCGGAGTCGATCCTCGGCATCGCGTTGCGAGAAGATCCGACACTGCTGGAGAGGTCGTTCTCACGGGGCGTCATCCTCGCCACCCCGACCACTTTGCTCGCCTTGCTGCGCACCGTCTCGCACGTCTGGCGCCGCGAGGCAATCGCCGACAACGCCCGCGAAATCCACGCCCTCGGCCGAGAGTTGCACGAGCGCCTCGGCATCGCCCTCGACCACGTCAGGCGCATGGGCAGCTCGCTCGACAATGCCGTGAGCCACTACAACAAACTGGTGGGTTCCCTCGAGGGCCGCGTGCTGGTGTCTGCGCGCCGCTTGGCCGAGCACGGCATCAGCGACGCGGACCTCCCTGAGGTCCCACCCATCACCCAGCGGACGCGCGAACCGGCGGCGGCAGGTGGCCCTGTAGCGGTCCCGTAGCCTTAGCCCCTGTGAGCGAGACCTCAACGGGCACGGGACGGCTGTTCCGTTCCCTGCGCGCCGAAGGCGCAGCGGCCGACGTCGCGGTCCCGGCCCTCACGCTCGATCAGGCAGTAGGTCTGCGGACGGTCACCCTTGGTGGGGGTGGTGACGCTCCGCCGCCGCTTCCTCCGGTGGCCGCAGCATCGGTCGCAGCGCCGGTGGTCGCAGCATCGGTGGGCGCAGCCCCGGTCGTCGCAGCGCCGGTGGGCGAGGATCTCGACCTCGAGTACGCCGAGGTCGCACCACGTCTGGATGTGGCCGAGAGCAACATCGCACCAATGACGGCTGACATCACTGGCGCATCTCTCGCAACTGGGGCCAGCACTCCATCCGGCCGCGGCGCGCACGCTGCACCTGGGGTGCGTGCCACCGGAGTCTGGCTCGTCGTTATCGGCGTCACCGTCGTCATGGGGTTCGCAGACGCACTCGTCGTGGGCCGCACGCAACTGGGTTGGCTCACCGGCATCTCGCTGCTGGCGGCGAGCGTCTACGGCGCGCTGGTCGTCCGACGCGAAGACGCCATCGTCGCCGTCATCGCGCCACCCCTGGCGTTCTTCCTCGCGACGATTACCGCCGGGCAGCTGACGCTGCCGCCGACGGGCGACTTCACCGTCCGCGAGGCCTTCATGATCATCACCACGCTGGGCGCCAACGCCGCCTGGATCTTCGGATCGACGATCGTGGCCCTGGTGATCGTGCTCGTGCGACGCAGGCGCTCGGCGCCGGCTACGCCGAGCCCGCAGCCTTGAGATCGCGCCGCAACTCCGGCGGAAGCGCAAACACCAGGGTCTCCTCGGCGGCCGTCACTTCCTCCACGTCGCCGAATCCCCGCTCGGCAAGCCATGCGAGCACGCCATCGACAAGCACCTCGGGCACTGACGCTCCCGACGTGAGACCAACGGTCGACACTCCATCGAGCCAGGCCTCATCGAGTTCGTCGACGCCATCGACGCGGTAGGAACTCGATGCCCCGGACTCAAGTCCAACCTCGACAAGGCGCACGCTGTTGGAAGAATTGCCCGATCCCACGACGATGAGCAGGTCGCACTGCTCCGCGATCTGCTTCACCGCGGCCTGGCGGTTCTGCGTGGCGTAGCAGATGTCGTCGCTCGGCGGGCTCTGCAGATGGGGGAAGCGCTCCTGTAGTCGGTCGACCGTCTCGAGCGTCTCATCGACCGACAGCGTCGTCTGCGACAGCCACACGAGCGGGCGCTCCGGATCCACGCTCACCATTTCGGCGTCCGCGGGCGACTCCACCAGGGTCATGGCGTCGGGCGCCTCACCCATGGTGCCGACAACCTCCTCATGTCCCTCGTGGCCGATGAGCAGGATCTGCATGCCCTCAGCAGCGAAGCGCTTGGCCTCCAAGTGCACCTTAGTGACGAGCGGGCAGGTCGCGTCGATCGTCTTCAGCCCCCGATCACCCGCCTCGGCGTGCACCGACGGGGCCACACCGTGAGCGGAGAAGACAACCGTCGACCCCTCGGGGACCTCGTCGAGCTCCTCCACGAAGATCGCACCGCGCTCCTCGAGCCGGTGGACGACGTACTTGTTGTGGACGATCTGCTTGCGCACATAGACGGGGGGGCCGTAGAGATCCAGAGCTTTCTCTACCGTCACCACGGCGCGGTCGACGCCCGCGCAGTAGCCGCGCGGAGCTGCGAGGAGGACTTTGCCGGGCACATCTCCATCGTATGGTGCGCGGGTCGCCCCGGCATCCGTGGCCGTAGCCTGCCCCCATGGCCCTAGAGACCACGCCGGAGGCCCCCGTCCCGGTGCGCACCGTCTCAGGCTTGCTCGCCGACTGGATCGGGCGCCTCGGCGCGATATGGATCGAGGGTCAGATAGCCCAGATCTCCCGCCGGCCCGGCATGCGCACGCTGTGGATCACGCTGCGGGACACCGACGCCGACCTCTCGCTCAGCGTGGTCGCGGAGACAAGTGTTGTCGACGTGGTGTCACCGCCCCTGGCCGAAGGCCAGCGCGTCATCGTTTACGGC
>CAJBMR010000214.1 GCA_903954205.1 uncultured bacterium
GATCCGCAGCGGCCCGTGCAGCTTGTGATCGGCGGCAAGGCGCATCCCGCGGACGACGGCGGCAAGCGACTCATCCAGGAACTCGTGCGATTCGCGGACGACCCCGAGGTGCGACACCGCATTGTCTTCCTGCCGGACTACGACATCGCCATGGCCACGATCCTGTATCCGGGCTGCGACGTCTGGCTCAACAATCCCATTCGCCCGCTCGAAGCGAGCGGCACGTCAGGCATGAAGGCCGCTCTCAACGGCGCACTCAACCTGTCGATTCTCGACGGCTGGTGGGATGAGTGGTACGACGGCGAGAACGGCTGGGCGATCCCCACCGCGGACGGCGTCGAGGATTCAGAGCGCCGCGACGACCTGGAGGCGGCGGCCCTTTATGACCTCATCGAGCGCGAGGTCGCGCCTACCTTCTACCAGCAGGGCGACGACGGACTGCCTCATCGCTGGATCGAGCGCGTGCGGCACACGCTGATGACCCTCGGGCCCAAGGTTCTCGCGAGCCGCATGGTGAGCGAGTACGTCATGCGCCTTTATGAGCCTGCTGCCATCTCGTCGCGGCGCGCCGCAGCGGATGACTTCGCGCTCGCTCGCGGACTGGCCGCATGGAAGTCGCGTGTGGAGGCCGCCTGGGATGGAGTCGCGGTGGAGCACGTCGAGGCAATGGGAGTGGGAGACGCCCCGTCCCTGGGCGCGCCATTGCACCTGCGCGCGCACGTGCGACTCGGTGATCTCGCCCCCGAGGACGTCCTCGTCCAGGTCGTCTTCGGTCGCGTGGACAGCGACGATCGTCTCGTCGCGCCGGCCTACGCCGATCTGCGGGCCGAGGAGGGTTACGACGGAAGTCGCTGGCTCTTTTCAGGAGACATCTCGCTCGCGAGCACAGGCCCCTTCGGCTACACCGTTCGCGTGCTGCCGCGCCACGAGGGCATGGTCTCCCCGGTGGAGATGGGCCTCATCGCGGCACCCGCCATGCTCGCAGCGGCCAACGAGCCCGTCCTCCGCTAGGACGCCACGCGCAGAAGTACCGAGGATCGCGGCTTCAGTCGCAGTGCTACACCCGCGGGTAGGGGACCCGGTGGGCGTTGCGCGCCCGTGTCAAACACGACCTCGTAGGCGGCACCAAAGGGCTCACCCGGAAGCGTGAAGTCGATCTCGTCGTCCGACGCGTGCAGCAGGAAGAGGAACGAGTCGTCTGTCGGCGGGATGGGCTCGCCGGGGACCTGGTGCAGCTCTCCGGAGAGATACATGCCCAGGGTCTTGGTCCACGGGGCGTTCCACTCATCGTTGGTGAGCGGCAGGCCGTCCGGTCCCACCCAGCCGAGGTCGGGAGCGCCGCCCTCGCGATGCGGCCGACCATCGAAGAAGAAGCGCTGGCGAAACACACGGTGCTCTCTGCGCACCGCGAGGACGCTACGTGTGAAATCGAGGAGCTCCTGCTGCCAGGAATCGAGATTCCAGTCGTACCAGGAGATGTCGTTGTCCTGGCAGTAGGCGTTGTTGTTGCCCCCCTGTGTGCGCCCGATCTCGTCTCCCCCCAGGAGCATCGGGACTCCCGTGGAGAGCACGAGAGTGGCAATCATGTTGCGAATCTGGCGTTGGCGGATCTCGACGATGGCCGGGTCCTCTGTCTCACCCTCGACCCCGTAGTTGGCCGACCTGTTGTCGTCGGTGCCGTCGCGATTGTCTTCGAGGTTGGCCTCATTGTGCTTGTGGTCGTACGTGGTGAGGTCGCGCATGGGGAAGCCGTCATGCGCGGTGATGAAGTTGATGGAGGAGTAGGGGCGCCGGCCCTCGCCGGCGTAGAGATCGGCCGACCCCGAAAGGCGCCAGCCAAGTTCGCCCACGCCCGCAGCACCTCGCCAGAAGTCGCGGAGGTTGTCGCGGTATCGGCCATTCCACTCCGCCCAGAGGGTCGGGAACTCACCGACCTGATAGCCACCCGGACCGACATCCCACGGCTCGGCGATCAACTTGACGCGGCGCAGGGTTGGGTCCTGCTGGATCGTCGTCATGAAGGTGCCGAGCATGTCGACGTCGTGGAAGGACCGCGCCAGTGCCGAGGCGAGATCGAAGCGGAAGCCATCGACATGCATCTCCGTCACCCAGTAGCGCAGCGAATCCATGACCATCTGCAGGACGTGTGGATTGGAGACGTCAAGGGTGTTTCCGCAACCCGTGTAGTCCATGTAGTGGCGGCCGTCGCTGAGCCGGTAGTAGCCGGGGTTGCAAATCCCGCGGAAGGACAGCGTCGGACCGAGTTCATTGCCCTCGGCCGTGTGGTTGTAGACGACGTCGAGGATGACCTCGAGGCCCGCCGAGTGGAGCGTGCGGACCATTTCCTTGAACTCGCGCACCTGCTCTCCGCGCGTGCCGCTCGCGGAGTACTTCGCGTGCGGCGCGAAGAACCCCAGCGTGTTGTATCCCCAGTAGTTCGTGAGGCCGAGCTCGAGCAAGTGAGGCTCGTCGACGTAGTGATGCGTGGGCATGAGCTCGACCGCGGTGATGCCGAGACCGACCAGGTGGTCGACGACCGTGGGATGAGCGAGCCCGGCGTAGGTACCGCGCAGATTCTCGGGGACTCCCGGATGGTGCATGGAGATACCGCGCACATGGGTCTCATAGATGACGGTGTCGGTCCACGGCGTCTGCGGTGCCCGGTCGTCGTACCAGTCGAAGGAGGTCGCGACGGCGATGCTGCGCGGCACGAAGGGTGCGGAGTCGGCGTCATTGCGCACGAGATCGTCGTCGCCCTCGTGTCCGTAGACCGCGGGGTCGAGTCGGAAGTCGCCGTCGAGTGCACGTGCGTAGGGATCCATGAGCAACTTGGCGGGGTTCCAGCGCGCGCCGCTCTGGGGATCCCAGGGACCGTCCACGCGGAAGCCGTACGCCGCGCCCGGTGCGATACCCGATACGTGTCCGTGGAAGACCCCGAAGGTTTGCTCGGGAAGGCGGATCCGCTGCTCGCGACCCGAGTCGTCGAACACGCACAGGTCCACCGCCGTCGCGCCGGGCGCCCACAGGGCGACGTTGGCTCCGGTGGCGTCGAGGGTCAGGCCCAGGGGATCCCAGGTCCCGGCTCCGTCGATCGTCGGCTGCATACGCCCCTCTGGTCCCGGCTGTCGTCACCTGCGTCACCCGGCTCTCCGGCGGGCGACCCGAGCCACGCTACTAGGCTGCAGCGACGCCGGGTGGGACGACGCACGCGCCGGCACGTGCATGAATGGGTGGGAGGTAGTCATGGCCGACGAGGTCACCATCGACGTCGTCGAAGGCATTGCCACGATCCGCTTCGAGCGACCCCCCATGAATGCCCTGTCGATACGCATCCAGGAGGGCCTGCGCGACGCGGCTCGGGAGGTGGCCGTACGTCGGGACGTGGATGCTGTCGTTGTCTACGGCGGACCCAAGGTCTTCGCGGCCGGTGCCGACGTCAAGGAGATGGCCGATTGGTCGCTCTCGGAAGCCCTCGAGCGCACGCGTGCGCTGCAGGGTTGCTTCACGGAGATCGAGCGGATCCCGCAGCCGACGATCGCCGCCGTGACCGGCTTCGCCCTGGGCGGAGGCTGCGAACTCGCGATGTGCTGTGACTTCCGCGTGGCCGGCGACAACGCCAAGCTCGGCCAGCCGGAGATCCTGCTCGGCATCATCCCTGGAGCCGGTGGCACACAGCGCCTGCCACGTCTTGTCGGCCTGTCGCGGGCGAAGGACATCATCCTCAGCGGTCGCTTCATCGGTGCCGACGAGGCACTTGCCATCGGGCTCGTCGATCGCGTGGTCGCGCCCGAGTCGGTCTACGACGAGGCGCTCGCATGGGCACGTCAGCTTGCACGGGGGCCGCGCCTGGCCATGCAGGCCGCCAAGGCCGCGATCGCGCGAGGCATGGAGACCGACCTCGAGGACGGCCTCGAGATCGAGCGGGTCCACTTCGCGAGCCTCTTCGGCACTCAGGATCGCGAGATCGGCATGCGGACCTTCATTGAGAAGGGTCCCGGGCAGGCGGAGTTCACCGGATCATGAGCGTCGACGAATCACGCATGCGGGAGGCCTGGGCGGATCCCAAGGTGGCCAACATCGTCTACCACGATTGGGAGGCCTCCACTTACGACGAGAAGTGGAGCATCTCCTACGACGAGCGCTGCATCTCTTACGCGCGCGATCGCTACGTGCACATTGCAGGTGATGGGGGATGGCCTGCCGAGCGCATGCTCGAGATCGGTGCCGGCACCGGCTTCTTCACTCTCAATCTCATGCAGGCGGGTCTTGCTCAGTCCGCAGTCGTCACCGACATCAGCCAGGGCATGGTCGACGTCGCCGTACGCAACGGCCGAGCGCTGGGACTCGCTGTCGAGGGGCAGGCGGCCGACGCCGAGGCCCTTCCCTTCGCGGATGGCGAGTTCGACCTCGTCATCGGCCACGCGGTCCTGCACCACATTCCTGATCTCGACCTGGCCTTCCGCGAGATCCTCCGGGTGCTGCGGCCCGGTGGGCGCTTCGTCTTCTGCGGTGAGCCGACCGCGCGTGGCGACGTCATCGCGCGACGTCTCTCCACCCTCACCTGGTGGGCGGCGGGCCGCGCGACGCGCCTGCCTGGCCTGCGTGAGCGCTTCGCGCGCACAAGCGAGGAACTGGCCCAGTCGTCGGAGGAGGCGCGACTCGAATCGGTGGTGGACCTGCACACCTTCGATCCTGACGAGCTGTCCCGCCTGGCTTTGCGTGCGGGAGCCGTCGACGTGGAGACCGTGACCGAGGAGCTCACTGCCGCGTGGTTCGGCTGGCCGGTGCGCACCTTTGAGGCTGCGGTCAAGCCGGGATCGCTCGGCTGGGGGTGGGCGATGTTCGCCTACCGCACCTGGATGGCACTGGATGCGGTCGACC
>CAJBMR010000215.1 GCA_903954205.1 uncultured bacterium
AGGATGGCGTTGGCGCCGAGTCGCGACTTGTTGGGAGTGCCATCGAGGTCGCACATGATCTGGTCGACCAGGCGCTGCTCGGAAGCATCGATCCCGAGGATCTCCGGTGCGATCTCGTCCTCAACCGCGGCTACCGCGGCCAGGACGCCCCTGCCGAGGTAGCGCTCGGCATCACCGTCGCGGCGTTCCGCGGCCTCGAAGGCGCCCGTGGACGCACCTGAGGGCACGGCCGCGCGCGCAGCGGTGCCGTCGTCGAGGACGATCTCGACCTCGACGGTGGGGTTGCCTCGCGAGTCGAGAATCTCGCGGGCGACGACGTCATCGATGCTGGCCATGCGAGGACCCTATCGACCGCGCGAGCGGCTGCGGATCACAGGCCGAGGACCGCTCTTAGGTGCCGCGGGCCCAGCGAGCCGTGTTCGAGGACCAGGTCATGCAGGCGCCGGTCGCTCCAGTCAGGGTGCAGGACGCGCAGGTCGTCGATGAGCTGGCGGACTCCACGCCACCCCACGAAGTACGTCGGCAACTGGGTCGCGGTGAGCAGTGCCCGGCGCCACTTGCCCGCAGCCTCCGCCTCCTCCTGGAAGCCACGCCTGCGCAGCAGCTCGATGGCACCCACTTCGTCGATGTCGCCTCCGTGGACGCGAGCGTCCAGGATGGCATTGAGGGTGGCGCGCGCTTGCATCTTGAGCTGCTGCAGACGCATCCGCGCGTGCGCTCGCGGAGCGTCATCCGGGGCGTAGCCGCGATCGATGAGGAGTTCCTCGGCGTAGACCGCCCAGCCCTCGATGAAGACACCCGACGGGGCGAGTCGACGGATCAGGGACGTGTCAGCAGCCCGCGCCCGTGCGAGTTGGACCACATGCCCGGGCATTGCCTCGTGGATCGCGAGGTCGTGCAGGAGGTCGCCGTTGTACTCGCGCAGGAAGGACTGCACGCGCTCCGGCGGCCAGTCGTCCGGCGGCGGTGCAACCGCGACGACCGTGCGCAGGGGCGCCGTCTCCAGCGGTCCCGGGGCATCGCAGTAGGCGACCGCGACACCACGGTGGATGCGCGGCATGTCGACGACATCGACGTCCTGGTCAGGCAGGGTGACCAGATCGTGCTCCTGCACGAATCGGGTGGACCGGTCCAGCGCCAGCCTGATGGTGGGTACGACGGTGTCGCGGTCGACCACCGCCCGCTCCGCCGCATCAGCCAGGGCGCGTCGCACGATGTCGGACGAGTGCACCGACTCCCCCAGGTACTCCGCGGCCGTCTCGCGCATGCGCGCCGTCACCTCGTCGAGATGAGCTTCGGCTATCTCGAGGACCTGGACGGGTGCGAGTTCCTCGTCGAGGTGGTGCCAGAGCGCTGCGCTGTAGAGCCTGACCCCGAGGCGGGGATCGCGACGCGACTGCGGCAACTGCTCCACGAGCCATGATCCGTGCTCCGCTACCGCGTCTCGCGCGCCGTCAACGGCAGCCGCATCGAGAGTGCCGAGGGCGGCGAGTTCGTCGAGGACCGAGTCGAATCCCTCCAGGCGCAGAAGAGCCGTCTCGACATGGATGGCCGACATGTCCTTCAAGGTTGTGCGCGCACTGTGAAGGAAATGGGGAACGGCGCACAGTCGCCCGTGGGCACTGTGAAGGCGCTCTTCGGGGGGCGCGAAGTCGCGGATGGCCAATGCGTGCAAACCACTGGCGGGATCCCACACCAGCGGATCCCAGCGGTAGCGCGCGATCTCGGATAGATCGAAGGAGTCTGCGGCGAGGCGCGCGCGCAGCACCTCGAGATCCACCTGCTCGTCGACCGCGAGGGCGAGATCGTCCACTCCGTCGATGCGTTCGAGTAGGGCATCGAGCACGCGCACATGAGCATCCACAGACGTGCCCGTGAGATCGGGAAGCCGGTCATCATGCTCGTGGTCACCCGCCTGGGTGCCCAACACCGGATCGAAGGCGAGCACAGCATCGCGCGCCTGCACGGCCAGTGCCGCAAGGTCCGCTGATGCGCTCACGCGCCCTCCGCGTCGCGGATGCGCCGGGCCTGCCGGCGTACGGCGTCACGCAGCGCGGCCTCGGCATCCCATCCGTGCGCCCGACCCGCGGCGACAAGGACCAGCAGGAGATCCCCGAGTGCTTCCTCGTCCTCGATGTCCGCCGCGAGATCCACTACATCCGGCAGAGGGATGTCCAGGTGCTCACTGCGCGCGAGCACCTTGCTGGCACGAAGGAGCGCTGGGAGAGCCTCGGGGATCCCCTCCGTGACGGAGGCGCGACCCTTCTCCTGCGCCTTGAGTGCATGCCAGCGCGACTCCACATCGTCCGCTGTCGTGACAGCACCACTGTCGTCGGTGAAGACATGGGGATGGCGGCGTACCAACTTGGCGACGATGCCATGGGCGACCTCGTCGATACCCCACGGATCGTCCGCGTCTTCCTGAGCGATCCGCGCGTGGAACACCACCTGAAGGAGCAGGTCGCCGAGTTCTTCGCGCAGATCGTCGCGGTCACCGGACTCAATCGCCTCGACCGTCTCGTACGCCTCCTCGAGGAGGTACTCGGCAAGGCTGCGATGCGTCTGCCGGGCATCCCACGGGCAGCCGCCGGGAGATCGCAGGCGATCCATGACGGCGACGAGCTCGCTGAGGCCGTCACCCGACTCCGCCATGGCGTGAGCCTAGGGAGCCGGGAGGATCCCTGCGAGCGGATCCTCCACCTGCACCGTCGTCGACAGGTCGCTCGGAAGCGGACCCACGGTCAAGGTGCCCGGATCCCACGTCCCGAACCTCGGGCTCACCGTGACGCCCTCCTGCAGACCGAAGCCGGTGATGTACTGGACGACGGCCTGCTGCTGCCCCGTGGCGTCGGCGGCCTCGGGGGCCAGCACGACTCCGAGTTTCTGCACCTCCACTGAAAGCCGCACCTGATCCTCGATGGCCGACGCGGGGACATTGCTCTCCAGGAATGCCGCCCGAAGTCCCTCGGCCCCGCCGAGCTGCGCTTCAAACTCCGCGAGGGCCGTGTCGAGCTCGCCCTGGGTGACCGTGACCCCCGCGGCCGTCGATGCCTGGCCCACGAGCTCGGTGATAACGAGTCGCTGCAGGACGCCGAGGGTGAGGGCAGAGTCCGGTGCCCCAGGGGTGCCGCCGCGCTCCTGCTGGATCGCCTCGGTGTCGGAGGCGAGGGTCTGTGTTGAGATCTGCGCGTCCCCGACGGTGGCGGCGGATCCGGCATCCCCGAGGCCTCCGCAGCCTGCCAACGTGACACTGGCACCGAGCGCCAGGCTGACCGCCAGCGCCACGATCCCTCGCCGCCTCATCGTGGTCACGATGCTCCCGTTCCCTCGCGCGTGCTCACTCACCGAATGACGTCTCATGCCGCGCCCTCGGGCGGGTCGAGGAGATCGAGCACCCCTCGCACCCACTCCACTAGCTCGGCATCGGTCGTCGAGCCAGCGGGCGGTCGCGGCACCAGGATCGTACGGACCGCGGGCTTGAGGAGCGTCCCCGGGTGGAGTCGCGTGAGGCGCAGCTGCCGGGACTCGGGTAGATCGACGGGGTGGAAGCGCACCCGCGGCCCGGCCATAACGATCTCGCCCACGCCCGCAGCGCGAGCGCGCACGCGCAGGCGCGCCACGGCGAGCAGCGTGTCGACGGCGGGCGGGGGTGAGCCGTAGCGGTCCACCAGTTCCTCCGAGACGGCGTCGACATCCGCGTCGTTCACCGCCGTCGCGATCCCGCGGTATGCCTCCAGTCGCAGTCGCTCCTCGGGCACGTAGTCGTGCGGGATATGCGCATCGAAGGGCAACTCGATCTTGACCTCGAGTGGAGCGGCGTCGACATCGCCGCGCGCATGCGCCAGGGCCTCGCCCACGAGCCGCACGTAAAGGTCGAAGCCCACCTCCGCGATATGACCGCTCTGCTCGCCGCCCAGCAGGTTGCCTGCGCCGCGAATCTCGAGGTCCTTCATGGCAATCCGCATGCCCGACCCCAGGTCGGAGTGCTGCGCGATCGTGGCCAGGCGCTCGTGCGCCGTCTCGATCAAGGGACGCTCTGCCGGATAGAGCAGGTAGGCGTAGCCACGCTCGCGCCCCCGACCAACGCGGCCGCGCAGCTGGTGCAGTTGGGCTAGGCCGAGTGCGTCGGCACGGTCGACGATGAGCGTATTGGCATTGGGAATATCGATACCGTTCTCGACAATCGTCGTGGCCACGAGTACGTCGACGCGCCGTTCCCAGAAGTCGAGGACGATGCGCTCGAGTTCGTGCTCGTTC
>CAJBMR010000216.1 GCA_903954205.1 uncultured bacterium
CACTCTTTCCCTACACGACGCTCTTCCGATCTAGACCTCGCCGGGATTGGTGTCGCGGGTGTCGCTGATCTTCTCGCCCATCTTCTCGAGCGCGACGCGGCGCACCGGTTGGCGGAAGCCGAGCCACTTGCCGGCGTACTGCTCGTAGGACTGGGTGTCATGGCGCTCGGTGCTGTGGCCGAAGGGCAGCACGTAGTCGGCCCAGAGCGCGGTCTCGTTCCACGTCGGTGTCATCGCGACATGGCATCCCACGAGATCCTCGCGGGAGAGCGCCTCGATCCACGTGAAGCCATCGGGATTGGTCCACACCGGGTTGTAGACGCGGGTGAAGTAGGTGTCGAGCGTGCCGCGGCCATCGAGCAGGAAGTGCGGCAGCAGGACCGACAGCTCATTGGTCGACATCGGGAACTCCGCCGGCCAGAGGAGCTCATTCCACGAGTCGTGGCCGCCGGGCATGTTGGGGCCGTGGGGGATGAACTTGTTCCAGCCGTTGGGGCTGGTGCCACCCTCCTGACCCACGCTGCCGGTGAGCACGGTGAGGAAGAACAGCGCACGCGCCACGGCCCAACCGCCGAGGTTGCCGGCACTCGCCGCACGCCAGGTATGCGCGGCGAGCTTGCCCCGGGCGTTGGCGACGATCTTGGCCACGCGCTCGACCTGCTTGACCGGGATGCGGCACTCCTGCGCGGCGTACTCGAAGGTGTACTGCTGATAGTCGTCGCTCAGGGCCTTCTTGAAGGCCCCGAAGTCACCGGGGTCGGACTCCGGGTGGAGGCGCTCCATGTAGGTCTTCCAGTTGACCCAGCGATGCACGTAGTCCCAGTCGACCGTGTCGGTGCGCAAGAGGTACGCCGCAAAGGCGAGCAGGAGCGCCGCCTCGGTGCCCGGCCACGGGGAGATCCACTCGTCGGCCTTGGCTGCGGTGTTGGACAGGCGCGGATCGATGGAGATGAGCTTGGCGCCGTGGTGCACCTGCGCCTCGATGATGCGCTGCGCGTGCGGGTTGAAGTAGTGGCCCGACTCCAGGTGCGCTGACACGAGCAGGATGACGTTGGCGTTGGCGTGATCGGGGGAGGGTCGGTCGTAGCCGCCCCAGAGCGAATAGCCGAAGCGCGCGCCTGCCGAGCAGATGTTGGTGTGGGTGTTGTTGCCATCGACACCCCAGGCGAGGAGCACGCGCTCGATGAAGCCGTCTTCGCCGTGGCGGCCGACGTGGTACATCACCTCGTTGTTGCGGCCCTCCTGGATCGCCTTGCGGATCCGGCCGGCGATGTCGTCGAGGGCGTCGTCCCAGGAGACGCGCTCGAACTGTGCAGAGCCGCGCGGGCCGGTGCGCTTGAGGGGATAGAGAATCCGCTCGGGGTCCTCGGTCTGGTTGATGGTCGCCGGTCCCTTGGCGCAGTTGCGCCCGCGAGAGCCGGGATGGGCCGGGTTGCCCTCGATCTTGGCAACCTCCTTGGTCTCCTTGTCGACGTAGGCGAGCAGGCCGCAGGCGGACTCGCAGTTGAAGCACGTCGTGGGCACCAGCATGTAGTGCTTCTCGACCTTCTTGGGGTGCGCCTTGGCGTCGTACATGACGACGTCGTCCCAGGTCTCCACCGGCGGATAGTTGGAGAGCGCGCCGCGCGTGCGCATGCCATGTGCCTCGGGTCGTGGAGCCTCGGGGCGGTCCGTGATGGTCATCTCTCTCCTCAGGACAGCGGGACGTCTTGGCCGGCCTTGACGTAGGCCGACTCGTAGATGAGCAGGGACGCTTGCGCGATGACGCCGGCGAGGACCGCGAGGAGTCCGAGACTCTCGTTGAGCGCTCCGATGAACGCGAGGATCGCTGTGACGACGGACAGGCCGATCGCACCGCCCCAGAAGGAGCGCTTGTAGCGGCCGTGCGTGAGCATGTGCGCGGCGACGGCGGCATTGCGGGTGGAGTGCTTGCCGGCGTACTCCACCGTGAGGATGAGCAGGTTGGCCACCGTGCCGATGAAGAGTGCCCACGCCAGCCAGGTGATCGAGACGAAGCCCTCGCCCGCGACGTCGAGGAGGACTCCGGCCACCAGGAGGACGCCCGCGCCCGCCATCACGGCCTGGGCCTGCAGGTGC
>CAJBMR010000217.1 GCA_903954205.1 uncultured bacterium
GGCAGCGGACACTAGGCGGATCCGCCACATCGCCACGCGCTTCTGAAGCCATCCACCGATGAGCACGGCGATTCCCGCGACGATGATGAGCGCCAGCCAGGCGCCAAGGAAGACTGAGAAGGGCTCTCCCGTGCGTGCCGCCAGACCCGCAG
This sequence comes from uncultured bacterium, assembly GCA_903954205.1. GTDB lineage: Bacteria > Actinomycetota > Actinomycetes > S36-B12 > S36-B12 > Mxb001. The sequence continues at coordinate 153 of CAJBMR010000217.1, forward strand.
TGAGGAGTTGCGACAGGTCGCCCCACTCGGCGGTGAAGAGCACGATGAAGCTCGTGAGGGCGATGCGCCATGTTGAGCTCGAAGCACCGGCGCGACGCGCGGCTGACTCCTCGAACTCCTCGGCCTCACTCTCCTCCTCCGCCATCTCGGCGCTGCGTGCACGCAGACCTGATACGAGCATGAGGATCGCGCCAGCGGCGAAGAGCAAGAAGGTGATGCCGAGGACGAGCCGCTGGGGAAGCAGGGCGAGCAGCCCTCCCGCGGCGACCGCGATGGCCGACTGCACGGCGAAGGCGACCGCGACTCCGATCCATACGGCGAGTCGCCGATAGCGCGTCGAGAGGACGAGGGTCGCGATGAAGGTCTTGTCGGGCAGTTCGGCCGGGAAGATAAGGATGAAGGCAAGGCCGACCGTAGCGAGATCGAGGATCATGACCCCGGCAGTTTCGCCGCCAGAGTCGGCCAGATGACGGGGGTTTCGGGTTTGCGCGGCCCGGACCACGGCGCCGGAGTGAGGTAGAAGCGCTGCGCGAGGTGGTATGCCGCCGACTCGTAACGACCGCGCATGCGCCGGAAGATCTCGAATGCCTCGTCTCGGTCCCGATCGATCGTGATGCCCGCGGAGGCCATGTAGTCGAGCGCGAAGTCGAAGTCTTCGCGGCTCAGGGTCGACTCCCGTCTCCCATAGGACATGAATACCTTGTCGGTGCCGGGGACCTGTCCGCGCAGGCTGTCCAGAGTGACGGCTTCGGAGACTGCCTGCATTCCCCTAGGAAGGTAGTCGTTCAATGCATCGGGCTGGCGCGGCGTACTGGGGTCCCGCTCCTCGACACCGAAGACGGACAGTGTCGTCTTGAGGCGCCGCTCCCACGGGCGCAGGCGTAGCACCGAGTCAAGCCCGATTTCAGCGGCGTCGATCGACAGGATCGCCTGCGTCCCCTCCTCGAGTAGCGTGACGGTCCGGGGATCGGGTGCGTCCTTGGAGATCGCGCTGCTCAGCGCTGCTGCATCCAGTGCCGACATCAAGGCGATCAGCCAGTTGCGGGTACTGACGGCTGATCGGAATCGGTTGAGCGAGGGATAGAGCGTCTGGGTGAGGCGCACCTGAGCCGCCCAGGGGGTCCACTGGGCAAAGAGCTTCGGGAGATCGTCTTCGCCCTCCAGCATCTTGACGCGCACGAGGAATTCCGGCCCCCACTCTGGCGCACCGGTCAAGGAGGTGTCGAGGAGCACGCGGGCCTCGCGCGTGAGGTAGGCCTGGTAGAGCGTGGGGAGGAAGCCGATGAGCAGCGCGATGACAGCTGGCCCCGTCATCGCCGCGAAGAAGTCAAGGAGCGTCGCACTCTCGCCCGGGTTGCCGATCAAGCCCAGAGTCAAGAGGGCGGAACCGGCCTGGAGGAATGCGGCGGTGATGCTCACATCCCTGGCGCCGAAGATCATGAGCGCGTACGCCGTAAGGAAGAGGGCGAGCCAGACGATGAGAGCGGCCACGATGCCGAGCGGTCCGCTCCACGCCAGCACGCGGTCGCGTGCTTGGTAGGTCCGCATCAGCCGCGCAGCGCTCGTGAAGACGGCATCCGTGCCCCTGACGGTGACTGCGAAGAGCCACGAGACCGTGATGCGCGGGATCACCATCGTGCGGACGATGCTCATGCCCGCGCTGATGAGGAGGGCGACACCGATGAGGAAGGGCACAGCCCGCGCAATGGGACCCCAGGACTCAAGCCCGGCTTCGAGTGCCCACGTCACGCCTTGAGGATAGTGGTGGGCATGCCCCCACTAGGCTGAAGCGGTGACCTGGGATGCGCAGATGGGCGTCATCGTCGTCGGTGTCGTCGCCCTTGTGGCCCTGGTGATCGCCGTCCTCCTCGCTTTCCGGACGAACCGCATGAAGAGCCAGTACGCCGTCCTCTCCGCGGCGGATGGCCGCGCTTCCTTCGTGGAGGTGGTCGCACGCAAGGCCGAGGAGGTCGAGGGGCTGCGGGACGACGTAGCCCTCCTGGCGGACGAACTGCGCTCGACCCAGCGCGAACTGCAGATGGCGGTTCGCCACGTCGGCGTCGTCCGCTACGACGCGTTCGGTGACATGGGCGGGCGCATGTCCTTCAGCGCTGCCCTGGTCGATGACCATGGCAACGGCTTCGTCCTCACGTCGGTCCACGCTCGCAGCGAGTCACGCAGCTACATCAAACAACTGCGCGGTGGCATGGCCGAGGTGAACCTCTCACCCGAGGAGTCTGCTGCCGTCGCTGATGCGGTCGCGAGCATCCCACGCGGTCGCATGGAGTGACGACGATCTTTAGCCCTCGAGGTTGACGCGACCCATGCCCGTGAAGTGCGTGTTGGTCCACGGGGTGCCCTTAACCTCGCCCTTAACCACGCCGATGCCGTAGTCGGAGGCGTGCACGACCTTGCCGTCGCCGATATAGATGGCCACGTGGTGGGCGCCATTGTCGAAGTAGAAGGCGAGATCGCCGGGTCGAGCGTCCTTGAGCGAGATACGTGTCGTCTCGTCGTACTGGGCGCGGCTGTAGTGGGTGAGTTTCACACCGGCCGCTCGCCACGAGTAGACGACGAGGCCCGAGCAGTCGAAGACGTCGGGGCCGTCGCCCCCGGATCCGTAGGAATCTCCCACCTGGTTCAGGGCTCGCTCCACGACCTGCGCGCGGATGCGGTCGCCGTCCTGCAGTGCATCGCGCTCACTCTGCGACTTCTTGCGGTACTCGGCGGCAGCTTGGCGACTGGCATCCTCGTGGATGCTGCCTCGTGGCGATTCGTCTGCCAGCGCCGGTGCGGCGGTGGCGACTGGCACACCCACGAGGATGGCCGAGGCCATGAGCGCGGGGGCGAAAAGTGCGGTCGTAAGGCGGATAGGGCTCAGACGGGTGGTGCGGCGGATCGTGCGACTCATGCGCTCCCTCTTCCGTCCGCCTCCCAGGTGAGCTGTCGGGCTCGGGCTGAAGAGCGCCCTACCCGCGTGCCAGAGCACGCGGGATTCGCCCCAGGAGGGCCTTGCCCTCCCGGCCGCGACCGGCTGTCGCGTCCGTCTCGTCAGGGTTGGGCCCTGACGTGGGTCCCCGGTACGGCGCCCCTCGGATCCGGGTCTGATGCCCTAGGAGACGGCTGGGCCGTCTCCGTCGGGCTGCCCCGGTCGAGGCTTGCCGATTCGGCGGGCCGCTCGTCGGGGGCGGTTGCCCCCTCGTGTCGAGCGACTTTGTGACCTTGCCATGACCGTTCGGGGACCGGTCAAACCCGCGTCCGGATAACGGAACGGTAACGGCGTGTCACAGGGGCACCACAAGTAACAGATCGCCGGGCACGCCTTCGTGGGTCGATTCCATTCGCCGCCCTCGCCGCTGGAGGGACCGGCGGATGTCAGGGGAGTGTGCGTCGAAGAAGGACGATCACCCTTTCCGGCGTCATCCCGGCCCGCTCGTAGAGGGCGGTGGCCCCGGTGGTGTTGTCGCTGTCCACGGTCAGGGTCATGGCGGTGCGGCCCTCGCGGGCAGTCTGCGAGAACGCCGAGCGCAGCAGCCAGGTGGCGATGCCGCGACCCCGCGCCTCGGGCACCACACCCAGGACCCGCACATGACCGGCGTCGCGTTCGATGCGCGAGTCGTCCTGGATGCACAGGCCGACCGGCTCGCCCTCGAGCCACGCGAGCCTCCATAACTCGGGCCGGGCGTCGCGCCGATCACTGAACCAGGGGATCCACTCTTCGTAGGGATGCGGCACGAACCCGAAGTGCTCGGCGAAGGCGATCTCGTCGATGCGATGCAGGAGACGGCGGTCCGCATCGCTGGTGGCGACGGTGACCGTCACTCCGGGCGGTGGTGCGGGTTCCGTGTGATGCTCCGGCCCTAGATCGATGTGCATGTGCCAGAAGCGGCGTACCTCTGTGAAGCCCGCAGCCTCCAGCACATCGAGGTAGACCTCGTCTTGGACGAAGGCGCCTGCCTCCACCTTCCAGCCATCACCATCCGCGAGCCGCCCGGCCGCCTCCAGTCCCATCGCTACCAGGGGGGCCAGGAGTGCACGGCCGTGATCGGGCACGGCGTAGGAGTCCACGAAGACCGTGCGCGCCTCATCATCGCGCTCAATGATGACCAGGCCCACTGCCTCGTTATCGCCGGTGAAGACCAGGCGGTGCTCTTCGCGCATGGCATCGGGGTTCGTCAGGTCCGAGCGCACGGACTCCCGGCTTGAATCAGCCATCGCGAGCACTCCGGTGTCCGCTGCGGACACGACGGAGTACGCGATGTCGACGTCAGGGCCGTCGAGGTAGCCGTCAACCTCGTGGAGATCGAGGGGGCGTGCGACAAAGCCGGGTGGGAGCACCCGGTGAGTCTAGGCGTCTCAGGCCGTGGGGAGTGCTGCGATGCGGCGTACGAGATACGGCGAGAACCATCCGGCGTACTTCGACTGCAGAGCAGGATCGCGCCAGTCCGAGCCGCTCACGACCTCGCGGCAGGTGGCCGCACCACATAGACAGCGGAACTCGTCGTAGTCGCTTGCATCGCACATGGCGTAGTCGAAGCTGAGCTCCTCACCCGGCTGGATGTCGCGCATCGCGACGAGCAACTGTGAGCCGGCAAGGCCGCAGTTGGGCTCACAGGAGTGGTTGAGCATGTCGCCGGGCTCGGGCGTGTCACCGGACACAAGGAAGAGGTCTGCGTCGATCTGGATGGACCGATGCTGGCGGTCGATCGGAAGCGTGGCCAGTCGGCCGCCGTCGATGACCCAGCCGCCGAAGCCGGCGACGGTCTCACCGGCGCTGATGCGCTGCGTCACGTAGGAGCCCCAGCCCTTGTCCCCTGCGGGGCGCGCCTCGGCTTTGGGAGTCAGCCAGTTGTAGTCCAATGCAACCTCCTCGATGCGCATCGACCAGGTGCGCCGTCAAGGCGCGACGGGAAGTGTGACATGTCATTGACAAGATGTGAAATCGCTTTGCCTGGTTGAACGTTCAGTCGGGATCAAGCAACGTTCATTGTGATGACACCATGGACGCATGATGCAAGAAGGTACGGACTCGCCCTACCCCGAGTCGCCCGAGCAGCAGATGGTCCTTCTGCCTGAGTCTGACGCTCGACCGTCAGCATCCGCTGCGTCCGTCCAGCAGCCCGCCAAGGTGATGCGCATTGGCTCGATGATTAGGCAGTTGCTGGAGGAGGTGCGCAATGCTCCCCTTGATGAGGCGGCTCGGGCGCGGCTGCGAGAGATTCATACGCGCTCGCTGAGGGAACTCGAGGATGGTCTTGCCCCGGAGCTCGTGGAGGAGCTCGAGCGAGTGTCCCTGCCCTTCACCGACGAGGTCGTGCCAAGCGAGGCCGAATTGCGCATCGCCCAGGCGCAACTGGTCGGCTGGCTCGAGGGTCTCTTCCACGGCATCCAGACGGCGCTCTTCGCGCAGCAGATGGCGGCGCGCGCTCAGTTTGAGGAGATGCGGCGCCAGGCCATGCCCGGGGCTCTTCCCAGTGGAGCGGATGCTCCTGGCGAGGGACAGCCGGGTCAGGGTCCCGGCCTCTACCTCTAGCCTTGACCCGTGATCGATCCTCGCCTGCTCCGCGAATCCCCTGATGACCTGCGGGAGTCGCAGCGACGGCGCGGCGAAGATGTCGCCCTGGTGGATCGGCTGGCCGCCCTCGATATCGAGCGCCGGTCCAAGCAGACGGCGTACGACGATCTACGTGCTGAGCAGAAGCAACTCTCCAAGCGCATCGGCCCGCTGCAGGGTGCAGTCAAGAAGGGCGACTCCTCCGCACAGGCCGAACTCGATGACCTCATGGCACAGGCAAGCCAGCTCTCGGATCGCGTGAAGGCGGCTGATGCCGCCGCGGGCGAGGCGACGCGTGCCCTTGACGAAGCGTGGCTCGAACTCTCCAACGTCGTTGACATGCGGGCCCCTGTGGGAGGCGAGGAGGACGTCGCGGTCTTAGAGATGGTCGGCTCCCCGCGTGACTTCGGGGCTGAGGGATTCACTCCGCGTGATCACCTCGAGCTGGGTGAGTTGCTCGGAGCCATCGACGTCGAGCGTGCCGCCAAGGTGTCGGGCTCCCGCTTCTACTACCTCACCGGCGTAGGCGCGCTTCTGGAGATCGCGCTCCTCAACCTGGCGATGGCCCAGGCCACTCGCAACGGATTCATCCCGGTGATCCCTCCGGTCCTCGTCTCTCCCAGAGCGATGGAGGGCACCGGCTTCTTGGGCCAGGCCGCGGAGAACGTCTACCGGATCGAGTCCGACGACATGTATCTCGTCGGGACGGCCGAAGTACCCCTGGCCGGTATGCACAGCGACGAGATCATGCCCGCCAGCGGCCTGCCCAAGCGCTACGTCGGCTGGTCCTCCTGCTTCCGGCGTGAGGCCGGCTCCTACGGCAAGGACACGCGCGGCATCATCCGCGTTCATCAGTTCGACAAGGTCGAGATGTTCGTCTTCTGCGACCCGGCTGACGCTGAGGCCGAGCACGAGCGCATCCTGCAGTGGGAGCGCGACTTCATGGATGCCCTGGAGATCCCCTACCGGGTGATCGATGTCGCCACAGGCGACCTGGGCTCCAGCGCCGCTCGCAAGTTCGACATCGAGGCGTGGATCCCCACGCAGGGCACCTATCGCGAGGTGACGTCGACCTCCAACACGACACAGTTCCAGGCCCGCCGCCTGGGTATCCGCATGCGCTCGGGTGATGAGGTGCAGCCGGTCGCCACCCTCAACGGCACCCTGTGCGCGATGCCGCGCATCATCGTGGCGATCCTCGAGAACCACCAGCAGGCGGATGGCTCCATCGTTGTGCCCCAGGCCCTGCGCCCCTACCTCGGACGAGACGTCCTCGAGTTGCCATGACCCCGGCGTCGCGTGTGCGCGGCGTTGCCGTCCTTGTCGCGGGGGCTGTCCTGCTCGCGGCCTGTACCGGCGGGGGGAATGCCGGATCCTCCTCAGCCGCGCCTGCGCCCACACTGACGTCATCGAGTGCATCCCCCGCTCCGAGCCCGACCGCTGCGCCAACCCCCAGTCCCAGCCCTCCACCTCTGGTTCCGGGGAACTCACGCGGGCGGCTGCTGGTCGTGCAGCAGGCAGAGGATGCGGCACTGGTCTCGGGCGGCCAGCCCATACGTCTGACCCTCGCCCGCACGGGCAATGTCGCATCGTGGTTCACCTCGCCACCCCAGAAACTTGCGGGGACGATGTCGACCGAGCAGGCCATGTTCACGCTTGGCTGGCGCCCTGCCGACGACGGGACGACCGCTGTCCTGCCTAACCCGCGACCCAACGGGCTACTCAGCTTTGCCGGCGGGAGCCTTGCCTTCACCGTGCAGCGGGCCAATGTGCGGGCCGATGGAACTCTCGTGCTGGATATCCGCCCGATCGGGTCTGCACCGGAGACCGTGGAGTCCTATGGCCCTGTGTCGCTCACCCTCGACGGGGCTCACGGCGTTCTCGATCTTCAGACCGCGCTGGGGGAGATCACCGTGCGCGTGCTCGTGACCGGTGACCGCAATGAGCAGGCGGTGGTGCAGGTGATCGATAACGCAGGTGAAGTCGTCGAGTCGGCCTTCGTTTCTCCGGAGCAGACGACCATTGACAGTTGGCTCGACGTGACATCGGGCTCAACTACCTGGTCCGACCCTGTCGTCACCTTCACTGCGCCCGAGCGGTCTACACCAGGCACGGTGCGCGTCTCGGGCGCGCTCACGATCGATGGGACGACGACCGAACTCGACCGCGTCATCGCACGCTGGAGCGTGCCCCTCACGCGTTGAGTGGCGGGTTGTCGCAGCCGACACACCGAGGCGGTCGGCGACAACCCGCCACTCAACGAATGGATCAGGCGGGGACTGTCGGCAGGTTGCTGAGCGCCGGAGCGAAGCGCTCGTCGGAGAGCGCCTCGTCGACCATGGATCCGGCGAGGTAGGACTCGTACGCCGCGAGATCGAAGTGTCCGTGTCCGCAGAGGGCCGTGAGGATCACCGTCTCCTCACCCGTCTCCTTGGCCTGCTCCGCGAGTCGGATCGCCTGGGCGATGGCGTGGGTCGGCTCGGGCGCGGGCACGATGCCCTCCGAACGCGCGAACTTCACCGCACCGGAGAAGCACTCCGTCTGCGGGATGGCCACGGCGTCCATGAGGCCAAGCTCATAAACGTGCGAGATGAGCGGCGCCATGCCGTGGTACCGCAGGCCACCGGCGTGAATGGGGTCGGGGATGAAGTCATGGCCCAGCGTGTGCATCTTCATCAGCGGGGTCATGCCCGCGGTGTCGCCGAAGTCGTAGGCGTACACGCCGCGTGTCAACGATGGGCATGACGCGGGCTCGACCGCAGTGATCTGCGGGTTGATCTTGCCCGCGAGCTTCTCGCGCAGGAAGGGGAAGGACAGGCCCGCGAAGTTGGAGCCACCACCGGTGCAGCCCACGATGTGCGTCGGCGTATCCCCGGCCATCTGAAGCTGCAGCAGCGCCTCCTCGCCGATGACCGTCTGGTGCAGCAGCACGTGGTTGAGCACCGAACCGAGCGCGTAGCGCGTATCGGCGTTCGTGGCAGCCACCTCGACGGCCTCGGAGATTGCGATCCCCAGCGAACCGGACCAGTTGTTGGGGTCCTTGGCCAGCTCACGGCCAATGGCGGTGACGTCCGAGGGAGAGCGGTGGATCTGCGCGCCAAAGGTCTCGATCATGAGCCGGCGGTAGGGCTTCGCGTCGTATGACGCGCCGACCTGCCAGACCTCGCACTCAATGTCGTAGAGAGCACATGCGAAGGCGAGCGCCGTACCCCACTGGCCGGCTCCAGTCTCCGTGGTGAGCTTCTTGGTGCCGTCCTTCTTGTTGTAGTAGGCCTGTGGCACCGACGTATTGGGCTTGTGCGATCCGGCGGGTGAGACGCCCTCGTACTTGTAGTAGATGCGCGCGGGGGTGCCGAGCAGCTTCTCAAGCCGATGCGCGCGGAAGAGCGGCGACGGCCTCCACTGGCGATACACATCGAGGACACCACCGGGAATCTCGACGTACCTCTCGCCGGTGACCTCCTGCATGATGAGGTCGATCGGGAAGAGGGGCAGCAGATCGTCGGGGCCGACCGGATCCATGCGCCCGGGGTGCAGGGGCGGCGGCGGCGGAGCGGGCAGGTCCGCAATGAGGTTGTACCAGGTCGTGGGCATCTGATCTTCGCTGAGCACGTACTTGTGCTGCTGCACGGTGTCGTCCATGGCTCCGCCTTCCGCACTGAACCGCGGGGACGCACTATCCCCGCGGGGATCCGACCCGGACATCCCGGGGAATGGGACGGTACCCGACCTGACAGCATGGCGCTCGTGAATCCGGCAGGTCAGTACGTCGTCCCGGTACCCCCGGGGGTCCGGCTCGTGGCATCCGACCTCGACGGAACCCTGCTGCTCTCGGATGGCTCAGTGGGACGGCGCACCCGGGAGAGCCTCGACCGGCTCTCCGAGAGCGACCTCGACCTCATCATCGTCACCGGGCGCCCGCCGCGGTGGATCTCGCCGATCGTCGAGATGACCGGGCATCGGGGCGTGGGTATCGCGGCCAATGGCGCAGTGGTGCTCGACCTCGCGGACGGTCATGTCACCGAGGTCTTCCCGATGAGCGGCGACGATGCACTGGAGGCAGTGGATCGACTGCGCCGGGAGGTGCCGGGCATGGTCTTCGCTGTCGAGCGCGCGCGACCAGGCGGGCGCCTTGCGCCGACCGGCGGCGCGTCGTACGACGCACTCGATGCGACTCTTGCCGACGCCACTGAGTTCGCCCTGGCCGACGGCTACACCCCGAGGTGGCCGGTGCCGCCGCAGACATACGTGGGACCTATCGAGGAGCTCGTGGCTGCAGGCGACGTCGTCAAGATTCTTGCGCGTCCTGGGCAGGGCGAGCCGATGGATCCCGAGGAGCTCTATGCACGTGGTTTCCGCGCCATCGGCGATCTCGCGGAGGTCACCCACTCCGGCTACGGCGATTCGCTA
>CAJBMR010000218.1 GCA_903954205.1 uncultured bacterium
ATGTGCGTGAGGTCGAGGTAGACGTAGTCCTTGTCGGGGCCGGCACCGCGGCCCTCGCGGACCTCGGCCACCATGGCGCGCGCCACCATGTCGCGAGGGGCAAGGTCCTTGATCGTGGGGGCCACGCGCTCCATGAAGCGTTCGCCGTCGGCATTGCGCAGAATGCCGCCCTCGCCGCGAGCGCCCTCGGTGAGGAGCACACCCAGTCCGGCCAGGCCCGTCGGGTGGAACTGGTAGAACTCCATGTCCTCCAGCGGGAGGCCGCGTCGGTACGCGATGGCCATGCCATCACCCGTGAGGGTGTGGGCATTGGAGGTCGTCTTCCAGACCTTGCCGTAGCCGCCGGTGGCGAAGATGACCGCCTTCGCGTGGAACACATGGATGGCGCCGGTGGCCAACTCGTAGGCCACGACCCCGGCCGCTTCCTTGCGACCGTCGCGCTCCACCAGGATGAGGTCGAGGACGTAGAACTCGTTGTAGAACTCCACGCCCTCCTTGACGCAGTTCTGGTAGAGCGTCTGGAGGATCATGTGACCGGTGCGGTCGGCGGCGTAGCAGGAGCGGCGTACGGCGGCCTCGCCGTGGTTGCGTGTGTGCCCGCCGAAGCGTCGCTGGTCGATCCGGCCCTCGGGGGTGCGATTGAAGGGCAGGCCCATCTTCTCGAGGTCGATGACGGCGTCGATGGCCTCGCGGCACATGATCTCCGCAGCGTCTTGGTCTACGAGGTAGTCACCGCCCTTGATGGTGTCGAAGGTGTGCCACTCCCAGTTGTCCTCCTCCACGTTGGCGAGGGCGGCGCACATGCCACCCTGCGCCGCGCCGGTGTGGCTGCGCGTCGGGTAGAGCTTGGTGAGGACGGCCGTGTGGGCGCGCTTGGTGGACTCCAGAGCGGCGCGCATGCCGGCGCCGCCGGCACCCACGATCACGACGTCGAACCTGTGGGTCTGCATGGTGCTCCTAGCCGATGGTCGGGTCAAAGGTGAAGATGACGAGCGTCCCGAGAAGGATGATGAAGGCCGAGGAGACGTAGAGCAGCATCTTGAGCCAGAAGCGGGTCTGGTCGCGCTCCGCGTAGTCGTTGATGATCGTGCGCAAGCCGTTGGTGCCGTGGAGCATCGCGAGCCAGAGCATCGCGAGGTCCCAGATCTGCCAGAAGGGACTGGCCCAGCGCCCTGCGACGAAGGCGAAGTTGATGCGCTGCACGCCTCCATCGAGGATATTCATGATGAAGAGGTGGCCCAGCACGAGGAAGACGAGCACGATGCCCGACACCCGCATGAAGAGCCAGGCGTAGAGCTCGAAGTTGCTGCGCTGGCGGTTGCGCGAATTCTGCGACAGCGCGAAGGAGCGGTCAGCCACACTCATGATGTCGCTCCAAAGAGGGCCTCGACCGTGTGGCGCAGCATGTAGTAGGTGCCGGGGATCATGACGACAACCCAGACGCCGACGACGCCCCAGAGCATTTGCTTCTGGAAGCGGGGTCCACGTGACCAGAAGTCCACCGCAATGACCCGAAGGCCATTGAGTGCGTGGTAGAGCACGGCGCCGACAAGCCCGACCTCCAGGAGATTGACGATGGGGGTCTTGTAGGTCGCGATGACGAGGTCGTAGGCCTCGGGCGACACGCGCACAAGGGCGGTGTCGAGCACGTGGACGTAGAGGAAGAAGAAGACGGAGATGCCGGTGATGCGCTGAGCCACCCAGGACCACATGCCCTGACCGCCCCGGTAAAGGGTGCCCACGGGCGCGGTGGCCATGGTGCCTCCTCTCACGATGCTGCCTGTCTGAGCTGCCTGGCTGCGCTGCTGGTCTGCTGATCGCCTTCTTGACTGCGCTCCATCGTAGTGCGGATGGGGGGTGTCGGCAGTGTGGGGTGAGCCAGGTCACGTTGCTCGGGGCGCCCTCTAGTCTGGCGGCATGGCCACCGAGTCGGGACTCCCCTTCGCACCGGTCTACGGGCCTGCCGACCTGGCCGGGTGGGACCCAGCGGCGCGCCTGGGAGAGCCGGGCGCCTATCCCTATACGCGCGGGGTCTACCCCTCGATGTACACAGGCCGTCCCTGGACCATGCGCCAGTACGCCGGGTTCGGCACCGCCGCAGAGTCCAACGAGCGCTACCGCCACCTCCTCGCTGCGGGCACGACGGGACTCTCCGTCGCCTTCGACCTACCAACGCAAATGGGATACGACTCCGACGCCCCCATCGCGCACGGCGAGGTGGGCAAGGTTGGTGTCGCCATCGACACGATCGACGACATGCGCGTGCTCTTCGACCAGATCCCGCTGGATCAGGTCTCGACATCGATGACCATCAACTCGCCAGCGGCGATCCTGCTGCTGCTCTACCAGCTGGTGGCGGAGGAGCAGGGCGTTCCGGCTAGTGCCCTCAACGGCACGATCCAGAACGACGTGCTGAAGGAATACATCGCGCGCGGCACCTACATCTACCCACCGGCGCAGTCGCTCCGACTGACGACAGACATCTTCTCCTACTGCCGCGAGGAGATCCCGCGCTGGAACACCATCTCGATCTCGGGCTATCACATGGCCGAGGCGGGGGCCACTCCCGTGCAGGAGATCGCCTTCACCCTTGCCGACGGCATCGAATACGTGCGTGCAGCGCTCGCCTCAGGCCAGCACATCGATGAGTTCGCACCCCGCCTCGCCTTCTTCTTCGTCGCCCGCACCACTCTGCTGGAGGAGATCGCGAAGTTCCGTGCCGCTCGTCGCATCTGGGCACGGATCATGCGGGAGGACTTTGGAGCTCAGGACCCGAAATCCCTCATGCTTCGCTTCCACACCCAGACGGCGGGCGTGCAACTCACGGCACAGCAGCCGGAGGTCAACCTCGTACGCGTCGCGATCCAGGCTCTCGGCGCTGTCCTCGGTGGCACCCAGTCCCTGCACACCAACTCATTCGATGAGGCCATCGCTCTGCCGACCGAGAAGGCCGCGCGCCTGGCCCTGCGCACCCAGCAGGTCCTCGCATACGAGTCTGATGTCACCCAGACGGTGGATCCCTTTGCCGGCTCCTACGCGATCGAGTCGCTCACGGACGAGATCGAGGAGGCGGTGCACGCGCTCATGGCCCGGGTGGAGGAACTCGGCGGGGCTGTGGCGGCGATCGAGGAGGGATTCCAGAAGTCTGAGATCGAGAAGTCGGCCTACGCCGTCGCGCAGGAGATCGACGCCGGGGATCAGGTGGTCGTCGGCGTGAATCGCTTCACCATCGATGAAGAGGAGCCCTACGAGCCCCTGCGAGTCGACCCGACCATTGAGTCGGAGCAGCGGGCACGCCTGGCGCGTGTCAGGGCCGAGAGGGACCAGCCTGCGGTCGACGCTGCACTGGAGCGCATCCGCGCGGCGGCCGCGGGCACCGACAACCTCCTCTATCCCATGCGCGATGCCCTCCGTGCACGCGCGACCGTGGGTGAGGTGAGCGACGCCCTGCGCGACGTGTGGGGCGTCTACACGCCGACGGATGCCTTCTGATCGTGGGCGAAGAGATCCAGGCCATTCGCTGGGAGCGTGACGCCGTCGTCCTGATCGACCAGACACGGCTTCCGGCGGAGGAAGTCGACTTCGAGTGCCGTGACATCGACTCCCTTGTCGACGCCGTCTGTCGACTCGTCGTGCGGGGAGCCCCAGCACTCGGTGCCGTGGGCGGTTACGGCGTAGCCCTCGCCATGGTCCAGGCGCAGCGCGAGCAGTGGTCACCGGAGCGCCTCGATGCCGAGGTTGCACGCGTGCGTGACGCGCGGCCCACAGCCGTCAATCTCGCCTGGGGAGTCGATCGCGTGCGGCCGCACATGCCGCAGGGCATCGATGCGGTGCTCGCTGAGGCGGATCGCATCGTCGTCGAAGACACAGCGGCGAATCGCGAGCTCTCACGTCGAGGGGCGGACTGGGTCCTGGCCCATTGCGACCGCCGCCCTCTGCGGGTGGTCACGCACTGCAACACCGGTGCGCTCGCAACCACCGGCTGGGGCACGGCCTTCGGCATCATCCGGGATCTCGCCGAACGGGGGCAGGTCGAATTGGTCTACGTCGATGAGACCCGGCCGCTCCTACAGGGCGCGCGTCTGACGGCGTACGAGTGCGAGCACCATGGCATCCCCTACGTCGTCCAGTCGGACGGTGCGGCCGCCTCCACGATCCTGCGTGGTCTCGCGGACTTCGCGGTCATCGGAGCCGATCGCATCGCACGCAATGGCGACACGGCCAACAAGATCGGCTCCGTGAGCGTCGCGCTCGCCTGCGCGGCGGCCGGGATCCCCTTCGTCGTGGCGGCGCCGTCATCGACCGTCGACCTCGCTACGTCCTCCGGGGACGAGATCGAGATCGAGTTGCGCTCCGGCGATGAGGTCACCGCGTGGTCGGGGGTCCCCACCACCCCGAGTGGGGCCCGCGGCTTCAACCCGGCGTTCGATGTCACTCCGGCGGCGTACATCTCCGCTGTCGTCACCGAGCGGGGTGTCGTGGAGCCGGGTCCGGGAGTCAC
>CAJBMR010000219.1 GCA_903954205.1 uncultured bacterium
CGAACCTAGTCCCCCTGGACTGCCGCATCAAGCACGGCTGGCCCCTCTGGTCCCGCTCCATCGCCTGGCCCCGCGTGTCAAGATGCAGCACGAAGTACACGCCGCGCCTGGTCCAGATACAGCGCGGCCGCGTACCAGTACAGCGCGGTTCCCCAGATGACGAAGGCCCATCCCAGGGCACCCAGGACCTGCTCCCAAGCGGCGGATCCCGCTCCGACGAGGACAAACGGGAACCCCCAGTAGAGGGCGAATGTGGCGGCCTTGCCCAGGTAATGCACGGGCAGGGCCAGCAGACCGCGCCGCCGGAGGGCGGGCACGAGGGCGAGCAAGAGCACCTCGCGGGCAGCGAGGAGCGCGACGAGCCACCACGGCACCAGGTCGCGCAACGCGAGGCCGATGAGCGTTGCCGCGATCGTGAGTCGATCCACCAACGGGTCTAGGAGACGGCCGAGCCGTGTCGTCTGCCCCGTGCGGCGTGCGATGGCCCCATCGGCCCAATCGGTGATGCCGGAAACAGTGAGGACAGCGACTGCGGCAAGGTCCGCACGCAGATCCAGTACGAGCCAGAGGAAGAGTGGAACCAGGGCGAGGCGTAAAAGACTGAGCACGTTGGGGATCGTGAGCACGCGATCCTCGGGCGCGGTCACCGCGGTTGCCTCCTGCGCCCCACAATCATCCATCCGCCGAGCAGGACGAGTAGGAGTCCGCCGACGCTCGCAGCAGCGGCGGTCACTGCAGCCGATTGGAGAGCGGTGCCGGCGCCCGGCAGCCGGTATTCCAAGCGCAGTGCCGCTTCCGGCGCTGGCGCCGCATCCGCGCGCATGAGGACGAGGGTGAGACCGTTGAGGGCATCCGCGGGGATGGTCGGTGCAGGTCCCGACTGTGCGGCTACCCACACGCTCTGCTCCTGCGGCGGGGTGGCCGGCGCGCCTTCGCCCGGCACAGACACGGACTGCCACTCCCCCGCCGAACTCACCGCTACGGTGTACGGCGTTCCATCGAGGTAGTCATTCACTGAGTCCACGGGTGCGACACCGAGGAAGGCATCGCCCGAGGCGGGGGTTGCGACGAGCACGACCTCGCCGTACTCCGTCGCGAGAGCGGGAAGATCCGTGCCCGCAAGTGCCAACGCATCCGAGACCCAAACGGGTGGCTCCGGGGTGGCCAGGCGTGCGGTGACACCGTCAACGACCACGGCCAGGTCGGAGGGAGCGGCGCGGAGATTGCCGAGCGGTCTCGTCACCGTGCCTGACTTGCCCACGCTCGCCTCGATGGTCGCGGCAGCGAGGGCCGCGGGAACGCCGGAGATAAGAAGCAGCGCACCCACTGTCGTGGCAATCACCCCGGCAGAGATGCGGATTGCGCCCCAGGCGCCTGTGCGCGCCGCGTGAGTGGGCGCCGTGCTCATGCCCCTGGTGCCACGGTGAGGATCCCGAGGCACATCTCATCGGTGGTCCCCTCACCCCACGTGATGTAGCGCGGGTCGGTGCCCTTGAGTGCGGGGAGTTGGCTGCGGAGTTTTGCGTCGTGGGTGCAGGTCACGGTCAGAGTGTCGCCAGCATCGAGGGGGAACGGCTTCGAGAGTGGACGCGCACCCTGGTTGTCGAAGTCCCACGTCTCGATGTCGAGAAGAACTTCCTCGCGCGGGGTCCCGGCGTTCGCGACGATCGTGATCTCGCGGCCGAGCAGGTGCATGTGACCTGCGGAGGCATAGACGGTGACGGGATTCTCCACCGAGTGGGTGCAGGACTGTGTCGCAGACGCTCGAGGCTCGACCAGATCGCCGTTGCAGATCAGTTGCAGACCCCAGATGGTGCGGAGGGATTCGCCACCGAAGCGCTCGATGGTGTCTTCGACCGCGGTGTCGCGGTCGCACAGCGGGCCGCTTTCCTCAGGCAGGCACGGCAACTCTACGGGCGCGGGCAGCAGCATGGTTTCGAGTGGGCGCAGGTCGGAATCTCCGGGAACTGTGCGCAGGCGAACGAAGGTGTTGTCGGGTCCCTGACCCGCGAGAAGGTTGTAGTGCACCTGCAGGATGACGCTGCTGCCCTTCTCGAGGAAGACGCCCGTGCCCTCGGGATAGCGAGCCTCGCGTCCGCCAGGAGCCCAGGCAGCCAGCCAGGGTGCCGAGTCCAAAGAGCGCACCGCGTTGCCGCCCGCGGAAGGCAGGTCGGGGCCGCCGAAGCAACTCCACCCCTGCCCCTCAGTCTCGGCGTCGCGCTGCTGCGCGGCCGGGATCTGCTGCTCCCTGACGCGATACAGGATCGCGTGATGGACGACAGCAGCGTTATCGGGCACGAAGCGCACGCCTGTGATGAATCGGTCCTCGGGAACGCCGGTGTCGAGCAGAAAGCAGCGGTAGTCGTCAGTCGCCGTGCCTTCGCTGGACGGGGTGTACGGCTCAACGAGCCCCACCGTCACCATGACGTCGGCGTCGATGCCTCCACCGCCCGCGGGGGCATTCGATGGCTCTGCCGAGGCCGGGGTTGAGGCCGGACTCGTCGCCTCAGGGCTCGGGCCCGCACCGGGCAGGGCACTGCAGGCAGCGAGCAGCGCGAAGGCAGCTAGAGCAGCGGCGCTAGAGGCAAGGAGTCGGGGCATGGCGACATGCTACGGGTTCCGCCTGCTTTGAGCGCGCGCATAGCAGGCGACCGCCGTGGCGGCTGCCACATTGAGCGAGTCGTCAGCGGTTGACATGGGGATCCGCGCTCGACGCCAGGAGGCGGCGAGGGCCACGGCGCTCAGCCCCGGCCCCTCCGATCCCACCAGGAGCGCCACGGGCGCCGAGGACGCATCCGCCAGGGCCGCCTCGACGGTGTCGCTCGCATCCGGCGTGAGGGCAACCACAAGTCGCCTCTGGGCGAGGGCGTCAAGAGTGGCGGGCCATGCTTCGCTGCGGGCGAACCGACACCGAAGCACCGCGCCCATGGAGGATTTGACCGCTCGGCGATACAGGGGGTCGGCGCATCCGGGCGAGAGGATCACCTCGTTGATGCCCTGGACCACGGCTGACCGGATCGCGAGACCGACGTTTGTCGGATCGACGAGGTCCTCGAGCACGAGTACGTCGCTCTCGGAGCGGAGCACCTCGGCCACGTCGATGGTGTCAGGGCGAGTCACGACCGCGAGTGCTCCGCGATGTACTCGGTAGCCGGTGATCTCCTGCAGGAGACTCTCGTCGGCGACGAGCACATCCACCTGCG
>CAJBMR010000220.1 GCA_903954205.1 uncultured bacterium
AGAACGGCGAAGTCCTCGTCGGAGAGGTGGCCAAGCGCCAGGCTGTGACCAACGTCGATCGCACGATCCGTTCGGTCAAGCGCCACATGGGCACCAACTGGACCACCGACATCGACGGCAAGGCATACACCCCGCAGGAGATCAGCGCGCGCGTGCTCATGAAGCTCAAGCGCGACGCCGAGGCCTACCTGGGCGACACCGTCTCCGACGCCGTCATCACGGTGCCGGCGTACTTCAACGACTCACAGCGCCAGGCCACCAAGGAGGCCGGCGAGATCGCGGGCCTCAACGTCCTGCGCATCATCAACGAGCCCACCTCCGCCGCCTTGGCCTACGGCCTCGACAAGGGCGACAAGGAGCAGACGATCCTCGTCTTCGATCTCGGTGGCGGCACCTTCGACGTGTCCCTCCTGGAGATCGGTGACGGCGTGGTCGAGGTCAAGGCCACCAGTGGTGACAACAACCTCGGTGGCGATGACTGGGACGACAAGGTCGTCGAGTGGATGGTCACCAACTTCAAGAACGCGCACGGCGTCGACCTGTCCAAGGACAAGATGGCCATGCAGCGTCTGCGTGAGGCGGCTGAGAAGGCGAAGATCGAGCTCTCGAGCTCGATGCAGACCTCGATCAACCTCCCCTACATCACCGCCAGCGCCGAGGGCCCGCTCCACCTGGAGGAGACCCTCACGCGCGCGCAGTTCGAGCAGATGACCTCCGATCTCCTGGACCGCACCAAGTCCCCGGTCGAGGCCGTCATCAAGGACGCCGGCATCAAGGTCGAGGACATCGACCAGGTCGTCCTCGTCGGCGGTTCGACCCGCATGCCCGCGGTGGCCGAGGTCGTCAAGAAGATCACGGGCAAGGACCCCAACAAGGGCGTCAATCCCGATGAGGTCGTCGCGATCGGCGCTGCCCTGCAGGCCGGCGTGCTCAAGGGCGAGGTCAAGGACGTGCTGCTCCTCGACGTCACCCCGCTGTCCCTCGGCATCGAAACCAAGGGTGGCGTGATGACCAAGCTCATCGAGCGCAACACCACGATCCCGACCAAGCGCAGCGAAATCTTCACCACCGCTGACGACAACCAGCCCTCCGTGCTCATCCAGGTCTACCAGGGCGAGCGCGAGATGGCGGCGTACAACAAGCGTCTCGGCACCTTCGAGCTCACGGGCCTTCCGCCCGCTCCTCGCGGCGTGCCGCAGGTCGAGGTCACCTTCGACATCGATGCCAATGGCATCGTCCATGTCTCGGCCAAGGACATGGCCACGGGCAAGGAGCAGTCGATGACCATCTCCGGCGGCAGCGCGCTGCCCAAGGAGGAGATCGATCGCATGATGCGCGAGGCCGAGGCCAACGCAGAAGCCGACAAGAAGCTCCGCGAGGAGATCGAGGTCAAGAACACCGCCGAGGCGCTGGTCTACCAGACCGAGAAGTTCCTCGCCGACAACGCCGACAAGATCCCGGCGGATGCCAAGGCCAATGTCGACGAGCCGCTCGCAGAGCTCAAGAAGGCCATCGAGGCCAATGACATCCCCGGCATGAAGGCCGCGACGGACAAGGTCGCGCAGGCGAGCCAGACGCTCGGCGCCGCGATGTATGCCACGGCCCAGCAGGCCGGTGGCGGCGACGCCACGGCCGATGCGGAAGCCGACATGTCCGAGGACGACGTGGTCGACGCCGAGATCGTCGACGACGAGGCTAACGAGGCGAAGTGATGTCGGAGCCCGAGTTCGACGAGGGCGTCCGCGTCACCGACCGACGGCGCATCGATCCGGAGACCTACGAGGTGCGGGAGCAGGCAACTGCTCCCGCAGCCTCGGGGGCGCAGGCAGACGAGGCGGTCCTCGAGGCTGACCTCACTGCGGTCGACGCCAAGGTCACCGAGCTCACTGAGA
>CAJBMR010000221.1 GCA_903954205.1 uncultured bacterium
GCCGCGAGGTGCTGGTGCCGCGCGAGGAGCTGCTCGCCGTGCTCGGCGGCGATCCCTCGGGCACCTGGGCGCTCGAGGCCTTGCGCGTCGCGGCCGCGATCCCGCGCGAAGGCTTCGAGACCGACCACCGCACGCTGCCCCACGAAGTCGGCTGGATGGGATCTGCCGTGCACCTGGCGAAGGGCTGCTACCGCGGCCAGGAGGCGGTCGCGCGTGTCCACAACCTCGGAGCGCCCCCGCGCCGGCTCGTGCTCCTCCATCTCGATGGGGGCGCCGAGACGCTCCCCGCGCACGGCGACGCCGTGCTGCTGGGCGAACGCGAGATCGGCTGGGTCGCGTCAGCCGCGCGGCACTACGAACTCGGGCACATTGCCACCGCCATCATCAAGCGTTCGGTCGATCCTGCTGCCGACCTCGTCGTACGCACCGCATCGGGAGACATCGCCGCCGGGCAAGAACCCGTCATCCTCGTGCGCTAGGGCCCGCCTTCGATCAGTGCGTATCGGCTGATCCGCCACTTTGTCATCCAGATCCGCGCCAGCGGACCAGGGAGGCACGGATCTAGATGACAAAGCCGATGGTCTCCGTTGCTAGTCGAGGTCGAGCCGATGGTCTCCGTCGCTAGTCGACGTCGATGATGATCGTCGTCGGGCCGTCATTCACCAGCCCCACGCGCATGTCCGCGCCGAAGCGGCCTGTCGCCACCTCGGCCCCGCGCGAGCGCAGCTCATCCGCGACGACGACGACGAGCGGCTCGGCGACCGGTCCGGGCGCGGCGGCGTCCCAGGTAGGACGCCTGCCCTTGCGGGTGTCGGCGTAAAGGGTGAATTGCGAGACGACGAGCACGGGCAGGCCGAGGTCGGAGGCCGAGACCTCCTTGGCGGCATCGGGCACTCTCGATGGATCGACACGTGACGCATCGAAGATGCGCAGGTCGTAGACCTTCTGGGCGAGACGTCGAGCGATCGCCTCGTCATCACTGTGGGTGACCCCGACGAGCACGAGAAGCCCGGGGCCGTCGATGCGTCCCACCGTCTCCCCTGCGACGACAACCTCGGCCCCGTCCACGCGCTGCACCACCGCTCTCATGCGGGCACGGTAACGCGTTGTTCCAGGGGCCGAGGCACCTGACAGGATGCGCGAGTGAGCGAGGTCCTGGTGGAGGTACGCCGCGGAGGCGTCGTCGAGGGCGTGCACCGCGGGCATGCCGTCGTACTCGCACCGGACGGCTCGGTCGAGCGCGCGTGGGGTGACCCGCAAGCCCCGATCCTGCCGCGCTCGTCCAACAAGCCGGCCCAGGCATCTGCCATGGTGCGCGCCGGACTTCCCCTGGACGGCGAGCTCCTCGCGCTCGCCGCCGCGTCGCACAGCGGCGAGGAGTTCCACATCGACGGCGTACGCCGCATCCTCGCCATGGGCGGTCTCGATGAGTCGAGCCTGCTCACCCCGCCAGAGCTGCCGATCGATGATCCGGTGCGGCTGGAGGTGCAGTTGGCGGGAGGGACTGCCTCGTCGACGTACATGAACTGCTCGGGCAAGCATGCGGCCATGCTCCTCACCTGCGTCGTCAACGATTGGCCCGTCTCCGACTACACCTCTCCCGAGCATCCCCTGCAGCGCATGATCGTCGCGGAGATCACCGAGCGTGCGGGCGAGCAGCCGTGGGCGGTCGCCGTGGACGGTTGTGGTGCGCCGGTGTTGGGACTCACGGTGGCGGGGCTTGCGCGCATGGGGGCCTCCATCGCCGGTGCGGATGACGAGGCCGGCAGGCGCGTCGCCGATGCGATGCGCGGCAATCCAGATTGGGTCGCCGGCACACGTCGCGACGCGGCAGCCCTGCAGAGGTCGCTCCCCGGGGCCCTCATCAAGGAGGGTGCGGAGTCGGTCTACCTCGTCGTTCTCCCTGACGGTCGTGCGATCGCGCTCAAGATCGAGGACGGTGGCGGGCGAGCCCGACCCGTGGCCATGGCGGGGATCCTCAAGGCCATCGGAGTCGACAACGACGTCATCGAGTCTCAGGCGCATCCGGTGCTCCTGGGAGGCGGTCGGCCCGTCGGCGAGATCGTCCCGGCATTCGGTTAGGCGCGCATGGCTGAGCTGCGACGTGTCCTTGGCGTTCGCGGGGCGACGGTGGTCGGACTGGGTGCGATGCTCGGCACCGGGGTCTTCGCCGCGTGGACTCCCGCGGTCGCACTCGCTGGCAGCGCGCTACTCCTTGCGCTCCTTATCGCCGCCGTCGTCGCGGCGCTGAACGCGACATCGACCGCTGCACTGGCGCGCGTGCTCCCGCAATCGGGCGGCGCCTACGCCTACGGGCGTGCCTATCTCTCGCGCCCGGCGGGTGTCCTCGCGGGCTACACGTTTGTCCTCGGCAAGGCGGCGTCCGCCGGTGCGGCAGCACTCACTATCGGTGCCTATGCCTGGCCTGGCTATGAGCGCATCATCGGCCTGGCTGCCGTGGTCATTGCCCTGGTACTGGATCTGCGCGGAGTCGTGAAGTCCGCCCGGGTGACGGCGGTGCTCGTCGCTCTCGTGCTCGCGGTGCTCGCCGCCCTTGTCGTCGCTGCTGTGCTTGCCGACGCTGGGGTCGTGGTCGAGTCCTCGCCGCTGCCGTCGGCGTCGGGCCTGGGCCTCGTCGCAGGTGCGGGGATCCTCTTCGTCGCATTCGCCGGCTATGCGCGCATCACGGTGCTGGGCGAGGAGGTCCGCGACCCACGAAGCACGATCCCCCGGGCGATGATCGCGAGCTTTGCCATCGTCATCGTGACGTACGCCGTCATGGGCGTCGTGGTCCTCTCGGCCGTGCGCGCCGGTGTGGTGCTGAGTGCGGCTCCGCTCGAAGCAATCGCCGAATCTGCGGGCTCGCATGGCCTTGCGATCGCGGTCCGCGTGGCAGCGGTGATCGCCGCCGGAGCAGCACTGCTCTCGCTCATCGCCGGCATGGGGCGCACGCTCTTCGCGATGGGACGCGGCGGGGATGCGCCGGCTGCACTCGCGCGCGTGAGCGAGGCGACCGGTGTCCCGTCCCGTGCGGAAATCAGTGCAGCCGTCCTCGCCGGCCTGGTGGTGCTCGTGGGCGGCATCGGCTTCGCGCTCGCTCTCTCGGCCGCGCTCATCCTCACCTACTACGGCGTTGCCCATCTCGCGGTGCTGGCTCGAGTGAGGCGAGGGGACTTCCCCCGGGCGCTCGGTCTGACCTCGGCCCTGGGCCTGATCGGCTGCGTCGTTGTCGTGGCCGGGCTCGTGATCGCCGTAGCGTCGTCCTCCCTCGGGTGACGCCGGGCGTCGGAGCTGACGTGCGAGCGGGCGATTGTGCGGCTGGGAGCGAGTCCTATCGACACTCAGCCGCACAATGGCAGGCTCGACCCGACGAGTCGGCCAAGCTGCCTCTGACCGGCTGGCCCCGCTCCCTGGGTGACGCACCTCACGCTTGCTCCCGCTAGCACTCCGCTTGCAATTGCAAGCACTTGGGTGCACCATGGAGTCATGGCACGCATCGAGGCACTCGGGGATTACATCCGCGAGCAGCGCGACCAGGCTCAGATGTCCGTGCGGCAACTCGCCGCGGCGTCAGGGGTCTCCAACCCCTACCTGAGCCAGATCGAGCGGGGCCTGCGTCGCCCGAGCGCCGACATCCTCAACCGGCTTGCCGGCGCCCTGCGCATCTCGGCCGAGACGCTTTATGTCCAGGCCGGGATCCTCAGCGAGGACGATCGACCGGAGGCGAGCCTTTCCGTGGTCGATTCCATCGCTGCCGACATCAGCCTCACTGAGGCGCAGCGGCGCACGCTGCTGGAGATCTACCGGGCCTTCCAGGCCGAGAACCGCGCCGGGGAGACCCCCCGGGACTCACGAGAGGACACCACATGAGCACGCCCGAGACCCACAAGGTCACCGCTGCCCAGACCGCTGCAGCCAAGAAGCCCGCTGCCAAGAAGACGGCGGAGAAGCCCAAGCCGAAGAACGCCGTAGCCGCCGCGCGTGCGACCACGGCAAAGGCCGCTGCCACAGCGAAGGACACGACCGCAAAGGCCGCCACCAACGCGAAGTTGAGCACCCTCAAGGCCGCCGCCACCGCGAAGAACACCACCGCGAAGGCCGCTACGACCGCTCAGCAGGCCGTGACCAACGCGACTCCTCGCACGGTGCCCTTCACGTCCATTGAGATCCCGGTCATCGAGCTGCGCTCGATCGAGGTGCCGCGCGAGATGCCCTCCGTGGTTGCCGATGTCATCGAGTCCGTGCAGGAGAGCGTCGTCTCCGTTCCCGAGACGGCCAGCCGCGCGTGGCACCAGGTGACCGACCTCGGCCGCGATGCCCGCGAGCAGGCCCATGACCTAGCCGTCGATGCCCGTGAGCGCGCTGCGCGCCTGGCCCGCGAGGCGAAGTCGACCGCCACCTCGGTTGCGACCGAGGCCAAGGCGACCGCGTTCAGCGTCGCCCACGGTGCGGAGCGCACGGTCGTCCTCGTCCGCGAGGCCGTCGGCATCTAGTCGCCCGATCGCATCCGCGCCCCGTCCCCGGGACGCATCGCACAAGTCCACGCGCGCCCCGCCTGCGGAATGCAGGCGGGGCGCGTACGTTGGAGGGATGTTCGATCTCACCCAGAACCTCGTCATCACTGTCCTGTGGATCGTCTTCGGGGTGGTGAAGATCTGGGCCTTCGTCGACTGTGTGCGCCGGCCCGCCCAGGCCTTCGCCGCCGTAGGTCGGGTCTCCAAGTTGCTGTGGCTACTGCTCACCGGCATCGCGATGCTCACCGGCCTCATACCGGGCCTCACGCTCGGGATCATCGGCATCGCCGGAATCGTCGTGGCGCTCGTCTACCTCTTCGACGTGCGCACGCGCATCGCCGAGATCACCAGCTGACCCGCACTCGGTTTTCGCCAGTTATCGCGACTTCCGAGCGTAAGGAAGTCGACGCAACTGGCAAAAAGGTGGAGGTTGGAGTGGGCTTACGCCCAGCCGCCACCTTCGGGCAGTTGGCCATGCTCCTGCCACATCCACAGTGCCGTGTTCTCCAACTTGCTGCATTCGAGGCGATCGGCGCGTCCTTCATCGTCTGCCAGCGCGTAGACGTAGGTCACCGTCACGCTTTCACCGGAGCCTGAGGTGACCTTGACGGGCTCAGGGAGCATCCGCCGCGGCACCCAGGTGTGCAGGTGGCGTCCGGCGATGAGCAGGCCGTCAAGATCGAGGAGATGCAGGCCCAGGCGGTAGTCACCGCGCTTGACATCGCGCCGCTCAGTGAGGCCGACGATCAGCTTGCCCGCGGCGAAGACTGCGAAGAACAGGCATATCGCCGTCATCACGCCGTAGATGATGCGTTCGGCGCCGGCGGATGGATTGAGCCCCGCGGCGATGGTCGCCCGCAGGCTCGCAATCCCGATCACGAGGAGGAAGACGAGCCACGCCGCGGGTGCCCAGCTGACGTAGGTGCGGCGCACGAGGAAGCGTGAGGTGGCCGGCCTGGGGATGCCTGAGTCAAGCAGGGCACGGGCGCGCAGGGGCAGATCGTCTGCACTCACGCGCACCAGGATCCGGTCGTCAGGCATCGCGTCAGTCCTCGAGTGCGACGCGGATGCGCCGGAAGCCCTTGCCCTTGTTCTCCACCTTGACCACGCGCATGCGCCCGACCTGTCGGGTCGATGCCACATGCGTGCCCCCGTCTGCCTGCACGTCGAGCCCGTCGATATCGACGATGCGCACGATCTCGATATCGGGGGGCAGCAGATTGGTGGCGGTGCGAATGATGTCGGGGATCGCGAAGGCCTCATCGCGTGCCAGTGAGTACGCGCGGATGGCGCGGTCAGCTTCCACCTCGGAGTTGATCGCGTCTTCCACCGCTTCCTTGAAGCCGTCCGGCACGCCTTCGAGGTTGAAGTCCAGTCGTCCCTCGAGTGGTTCCATGTTGGATCCCGTCACGAGGGCGCCGAAGTCACGGAACACCACGCCGGAGAGCACGTGCAAGCCCGAGTGCGTGCGCATGAGCGCGGTGCGCCGGGGGTCGTCGATCGCTCCCTGCACGGACGTCCCCACCGCGGGAAGTGGATCGTCCTCGTGGGGAATCAGCCAGAGGTCATCGCCGTAGCGCGCGCCGACGATGCGTGTCTGTACGCCGCCCCACAGGAGTACTCCGTGGTCGGGCGGCTGACCACCACCTCCCGGGTAGAAGGCGGATCGATCAAGCACAATGCCCTGCTCGGGGTCGACCGCCACGACCGTCGCGGTCCACTCGCGCAGGGTCGCGTCCTCGAGCTCCAGCCGGGTCGTTCCCATCCTCAGCGGCCCTGGTTGGCCACGGCGGCAGCGGCTGTGGCCGCTGCTTCGGGATCGAGGTATTCGCCACCAGCGACGATGGGGCACAGGTCCTCATCGAGGCGGTAGACGAGCGGGATACCCGTGGGGATGTTGAGCGCGGCGATGTCGGCGTCGGATATTCCATCCAGGTGCTTCACGAGCGCGCGAAGCGAGTTGCCGTGCGCGGCGACCAGGACCGTCTGTCCGCGACGCAGGCCCTCGCCGACGATGACGTCCTCCCAGTAGGGGATGAGGCGGTTGACGACGTCCTTGAGGCACTCGGTTCGCGGGCGTGCATCGGGCGGGAGTGCGGCGTAACGAGGGTCGTATGTCTGGGCGAACTCGCTGTCGGGGTCGATCGGGGGAGGGGGAACGTCGTAGGAGCGGCGCCAGAGCATGAACTGCTCCTCGCCGTACTGGTCGAGCGTGGCCTTCTTGTCCTTGCCCTGCAGGTCGCCGTAGTGGCGCTCATTGAGGCGCCAATTGCGCACGACGGGGATCCACGCGCGACCGGCCTCGCCGAGGGCGATGTTGGCGGTCGTGATGGCACGGGTGAGCAGGGAGGTGTGCACGACGTCGGGAAGGACGCCGGATTCTGCGAGGAGCCGACCTCCGCGTGCGGCCTCGTCCCGCCCCTTATCGGAGAGGCCGACGTCGACCCAGCCGGTGAAGAGGTTGCGGGCATTCCACTCGCTCTCGCCGTGGCGGAGGAGCACCAGGGTGTACGGCGCCGTCATGGCGCCATCCTGTCAAGCCTCAGTCGGGCTGCTCGGCGAGGTGCCGGAATGCCTCGAGATTGCCCGTGGGCTCACCTCGATCGACCCGCCACTTCCATTCGCGTCGAATGGCCGTGGCGAAGCCGAGTTCGAGGATCGTGTTGAAGGAACCATCGGAGTATTCGGCCACGCAGCCCAGGATGCGATCGACCTCATCGGGGGTCACGGCCTCCAGGGACGTGCGTCCGGCGAGGTAGATGTCGCCCAGGTGGTCCACGCAGAACGCGACGGCGTACATCCGCCGATTGCGCTCGAGAAGCCAGCGATACACGGCCTCGGAGTTCTCGTCGGGTCGGCGCGCCACGAAGGCATTGATGGAGAGGGCGTGGTCACCGACAACGAGCGAGACCGTCGTCCGGAGCTTGCGCTCGCCCTCCAGCGTGATGACGAAGGTGTGCTCGTCCGTGCGCTCCGCACTCAGCCCCGCCCCCGCGAGTGCGCTCTCGACGGCTCGCGTGGCTGTCGCCCGGGTGGTCGAGTGCAGCGTCATCGATTGCCGGCGGCGACGGGCAGCGCTGCATGCTCCCCGATGGCGTGAGCGTAAGAGTCGATGAGTGCCTGCGCTGTGGCATCCCAGCTGAAGCCCTCGGCGTGGCCGCGCGCTCCGGCTGCCAGGTGGTCGCGCTCCCGAGTGGTCATGCGCTCGAGCGCGCGCGCCCAATCATCTGGATCGTGGCCGGGGACCAGCAGGCCCGATCGCCCGTCGGCCACCGCGGTGCGCAGGCCGCCGACGGAAGCGGCGACGACGGGTGTGCCGCACGCCTGGGATTCGATGGCGACGAGGCCGAAGGATTCCGAGTAGGACGGCACGACCGTTGCGTCGGCCGCGCGGTACCACTGGGCAAGGCGGGCGCGGTCGTTCGGCGGCTCGAATCGGACGATGTCGGCGATGCCGAGTGACGATGCGAGGTCAGCCAAGGCACTCGGATGGTCCAGGCCGCTTCCCGACGGGCCCCCGCATACGGCGACAACGAGGTCGCGTCGGCGGGAGGGATCCGACTCCACCATGCGTGCGGCAGCCCGCAGGAGGACGTCGGGTGCCTTGAGGGGCTGGATGCGCCCGACGAAGAGCAGGACCTGGGCGTCGAGGCGCAATCCCAGGGCGGCGCGGGCCGCTGCCTGATCGCCGGGAGAGAAGACGTCCAGGTCCACACCCGGGTGGACCACGTCGATGGCGTGCGGTGACGCTGAGTAGAGGTCGATCAGTTGGCGTGCCTCGTCACCGGTGTTGGCGATGAGACGGGAGGCATTCTCGACCACCTGTTCCTCGCCGATCACGCGCACCTGGGGCTCGAGTCGATCGCCATTGGCGAGTTCGAGGTTCTTGACTTTGGCTATCGTGTGCATGGAGTGCACCAGGGGCACGTCCCATCGCTCGGAGGCGAGCCATCCGACCTGGCCGGAGAGCCAGTAGTGCGAGTGGATGAGATCGAACCATCCGGCGGGGCGTCCTGCCTCGGCGCGGAGCAGGCCGGCGCTGAAGGCGCACATCTGCGCGGGCAGGTCTTCCTTGGGCAGTTCCTCGAACGGACCCGCACGCAAATGGGAAACGCGAACGCCGGGCTCGATCTCGACGGTGTGCGCCAGGGACGACGTCTTCGCCCGGGTGAAGATCTCCACGTCGACACCCGCGGCGGCGAGGCGGCGAGATGTCTCGAGGACGTAGACGTTGAGTCCGCCCGCATCACCGGTGCCCGGCTGGTCGAGGGGTGAGGTGTGCAGGGATACCACGGCGACCCGGCGGGGCCGGGTGTCGCGCAGAAGTCGATTCACAGCCACCTCCCGAGGGCTGAACGGCACATCAGTGTGGCGTATTCCCTCGCCCGGGGCATCCTCGCCCCCGCAGGGCCAGCGCGGATCAGTGGCCTGCGTCGAGGGTGACTCCGGCGTAGGGCTCGCCGGTCACGATGGTGACGACACGACGGGTGACGGATACGGCGTGATCGGCGTAGCGCTCGTAGAAGCGTGAGAGCAGGGTGACGTCGATGGCCGCTTCCACCCCGTGCTTCCACGATGGCGACAGCACGATCGTGAAGAGCTCGCGGTGCAGGTGGTCCATC
This sequence comes from uncultured bacterium, assembly GCA_903954205.1. GTDB lineage: Bacteria > Actinomycetota > Actinomycetes > S36-B12 > S36-B12 > Mxb001. The sequence continues at coordinate 9,137 of CAJBMR010000221.1, forward strand.
TGCTCATCGTGGCGCGCGATATCGGTCGCGAGAGCGACATCCTTGGTCGCGATGACCGCACCGGTCTTCGAGACGATCGCCTCCGCGATGCCGCCCATCTCCGCGAAGGTGCCTCGGAGTTCCTGTGGGATCGCCGGCGCGGGGTAGCGCATGCGCGCCTGCTTCGCGACGTGCTCGGCGAGATCACCCATCCGCTCGAGCGAGGAGGCGATGCGCAGTGCGCCGATGACGATGCGCAGGTCCGAGGCGACGGGCGCTTGGAGCGCGATGACGTCGAAGCACTTCTCCTCGGTCTCCGAGGTGAGGACATCGACCTGTTCGTCGGCCGCGATGACTTCTTCGGCGAGCCGCAGGTCGGCGTCGAGCAGGGACTGTGTGGCGCGGTTCATGGCCGAACCCACCAGGCGAGTCAGGTGGACCAGGTCATCGCTGATGGCATCGAGTTCAGCCGTGAACGCCTCACGCATGGTGCACCTCCCTGTGGGACATGGTCTACAGCGTAGGTGAACGAGCACCGAGCACGAGGTGAACGGTCGCCGCGAGGCGGTGAACGGTCGGACAATCCTGACGGGGGCGGGCCATGGCGAGGGTGCGGCAGCCGTGGGGGCGCCTATCGTGGGCCCATGGCTGGCCGCCCCGCGCGCTCGACGCCCCCCGTGGGGGCGGGGGCGCGTGCGATCCCTGACAACGTGGTGGCGCTGCTCAACGTCCTTCCTATGGCCTCACTCCTCGTGGACGCCGAGGGCAATGTCCTGCGGACGACCGCCCGGGCCGAGGCACTGGGCCTGGTACGCCGCGATGCACTCGCGGTCGTGGACGTCCACGAATTGATCCGCGCCTGCGTGGAGCGCGGTGGCGCCCAGGAGCGTGAGATCCGAGTACGCCGGCCTCCGCTGGGGCGCGGCATGCTCGACCTGAAGGCCACGGTCGCTCCCCTGTCGGCAGGCATCTTCGTCGTCCTTGTGGAAGACCTCGCCGAGGAGCGCCGTGTGGATGCGGTTCGGCGCGACTTCGTGGCCAATGTCAGCCATGAGCTCAAGACCCCGGTGGGCGCACTTGCCCTCCTTGCCGAAGCAATCCTGAGCTCGGCGGATGATCAGGAGAGCGTCCAACGCTTTGCGGAGCGCATGATCGTCGAGTCTTCGCGGCTCGCTTCGCTCATCAACGACATCATCGAACTCTCGCGACTCCAGGGCGATGACCCCCTGGCC
>CAJBMR010000222.1 GCA_903954205.1 uncultured bacterium
ACGTCAATCCGACCAAGGAGAAGAAGCTCACCAACATGCGCCAGTCCTCGGGCGACGTGCTGGTGCCGCTCATCCCGCACAAGCAGCTCTCCCTGGAGCAGGCGCTGGAGTTCTGCCGCGAGGACGAGTGCGTCGAGGTGACCCCCTCGGCCGTGCGGATCCGCAAGGTCCTACTCGCGGCCACGGACCGGGCCAAGAGCCGGTCCAAGAGCTCGTCCCGCGGATAAGGAAGCCCTTATCCATAGGGGGCGCCCCCAAGGGACCTGGTCCCTCACCCACGTGACGTTTCCCTCACGGGAGGTCGCGATCAGATCACATTCGTACCTTCGCGTCGGATCAGGTCCGCTCCCGTGCCCTACCGGCGTACTGTCTGCCCGGGCGGGGCATGACCCGGCGATGAACGGGAAGGGTAGGCGGTGCGGTGACGGCGACGGTCGAGGAGGCGACGACCACCCCCGAGGAGATCAAGGGGCGGTCGCTCACGCAGATCGCGTGGGGGCGTCTGCGCCGCGACAAGACCTTCATCGCTTCAGCAATCATCCTGCTCATCATCCTGCTGGTCGCCCTCTTCGCACCTCTCATCACCGGCTGGCTCGGACTTGATCCCTACGCCACCGACAAGACCGCGATCTCGACCTCCGGCGGCAAGCCCAACGGCCCTTGGGGCGGGGCCAGCCTCGACCATCCACTCGGAGTCGAATGGGGCACGGGGCGCGACATCCTTGCGCGCTTGCTCTACGGCCTGCGCATCTCGCTCCTCATTGCCTTCACCGCGACGGTCCTCGTGGTCATCCTCGGGACGCTCTTCGGAGTGATCTCGGGTTATGCGCGAGGCTTCACCGACGCGGCCATCGGGCGCTTCATGGATCTCATCCTCGCCTTCCCCTTCCTGCTCATCGTGCTCGCGCTCTCAGGTGCGATGACCCAGCGACTCACCGCCATGGGGATCCCCGAGGGCAATGCGTCCCGGATCACCTACCTCATCCTCGTGCTGGGGATCTTCGGCTGGCCCTACCTCGCGCGCATTGTCCGCGGCGAGGTGCTGAGCCTTCGCGAGCGCGAGTTCGTCGAGGCAGCCATCGCCATGGGGGCGAGCACGCCGCGCATCCTCTTCCGCGAGATCCTGCCCAACCTGTGGGCGCCCATCCTCGTCTACGCCACGCTGCTCCTGCCGGTCTACATCGCCACCGAGGCGGTGCTCTCCTTCCTCGGTGTCGGCGTACTCCCGCCCGAGCCCTCCTTCGGTGCGATGCTCTCGGAGAGCGTGCAGTTCTTCCAACTTGTGCCGAGCTACCTCTTCATCCCCGGCACCCTGCTCGTCATCGTCGTCGTCGCCTTCAACCTTGCCGGCGACTCGGTGCGCGATGCCCTCGATCCCAAGGCGGCCAAGTGAGGGCGCCCATGGTCTCCCGTCCGACACCGATCGACCCGCATGAGGGTCGTGGGAGGAAGGTCACGTCCGTGGCCGGCGGTGCACTGAAGGAGGAAATATGGTGAAGTCCAAGGCCACCCTCGCGATTGGTATCGCGGCGGGTGCGCTGATCCTCGCCGCATGTAGCGGCGGGTCATCGGATGGGGGATCGGCGAGCGGTGACTCGTCGGCGAGCGGCGACTCGTCGGCAAGCGGCTCCGCCGCACCCTCGGGCGAGGGCCAGCCGGGTGGCACGCTCACGATCCTGTCCCCGGCCGAGCAGATCCTGTCGCTCGATCCGCAGGTCGTCTACACCGGCGAGGACCTAGCCTTCCTCGGTGCAACGATCCAGCGCTCCCTGACCGCCTACCAGGTTGCACCCGGCGATGCCGAGGGCACCACTCTGGTCCCCGATATGGCGACCGACACCGGAACCGCCAGCAACGAGGGCAAGACCTGGCAGTTCACTCTGCGTGACGGCATGAAGTGGGAGAACGGCAACCCGGTCACCTGCGCGGACGTGGCCTACGGCGTCTCGCGCCAGTTCGACATCGGCCTCACCGAGGGCGGCCCCGTCTATGCGGTGAGCTATCTCGACATCCCGACCGACGAGGAAGGCAACTCCGCCTACGCCGGTCCCGCGGATGGCACCGGCCAGGAGCTCTTCGACAAGGCTGTTGTGTGTGATGGCAACACCATCACCTTCAATCTCAACCAGCCCGTGCCCGACTTCAACTACGCGGTGACCCTGGGCTTCAGCGCGGTGCCGGCCGACATGGCCGCGGGCGTGGAGTACGGCGACAAGCCGATGTCCAACGGCCCGTACAAGATCCAGGAGTACGCGAAGGGCAAGGGCGGCAAGCTCGTCCTCGTCCGCAACGAGAACTGGAGCGCGGACGTCGATCCGTACCGCAAGGCGTACCCGGATTCCTGGGTCGTGAACTTCGGTATCGAGGAGTCGGTGGCTGACCAGCGCGTCATCCAGAGCTCCGGCGAGGACGAGTTCTCGATGGTCCAGGGCCTGACCACGGCGTCGCTGCCGGTCGTCTTCGAGGATCCGCAGTACGAGTCGAGGCGTATCGATGCCTTCGATCCGTACACGATCTACGCGGCTGTCAACGTCGAGAAGATCCCGGATGAGAAGTGCCGCCAGGCCATCGGCGTCGCCCTCGACCGAGAGGCACTGCTCCTCAATGCCGGTGGCACCTTCGCCGGTGAGTTCGCCGACGGTGTCGTCAAGCCCAACATCGGCATCGACTACGCCCCCACGGGCCTGTGGGATGGCCTCCTCGGCCAGCCGGTGCCCGGCACCGGTGACCCGGAGTTCGCCAAGAAGCTGCTCTCCGAGGGCAAGGACTGCCCGACCGAGATCACGCTCGACTACGCGCAGTCGGAGGACAGCGACAAGGCCGCGGCTATCTGGGTCGAGTCCCTCGCCCGCGCGGGCATCACGGTCAAGCCCAACCCGATTGAGCGCGGCCAGTACTACGGCGTCGTCTTTGAGAACGGCAACGAGATCATGACCGGCGGCTGGGGCCCGGACTGGCCCAACGCCTCCACGGTCCTCCCGCCGCTCTTCGTGCAGGGGTGGAACCTCTCGCGCGTCGACGACAAGGCCTTCGCCGACAAGGTGGCGGCGGCTTCGGTCGAGCTCAATCGCGACACCCAGGCCACGATGTGGCATGAGCTGAGCAAGGAAGCGGCGCAGAAGATGTGGGTCGTCCCCACGCGCTTCGGCCGCGATCAGCGTCTCGCCGGCACCAAGGTGGGGCCGATCTTCAGCTGGTCGGCGTACGGGTCATTCCCGTACCCGATCATGTACGCCGCGCAGTA
>CAJBMR010000223.1 GCA_903954205.1 uncultured bacterium
CTACCTGAAGTCGCAGTCGCATACGCCGCTCCTCGTCGCGGCAGACCTGCAGCGACCCAACGCTGTTGACCAGTTGCGCATCGTCGGTGAGCGAGCCGGTGTGCCTGTCTTCGCACCTGAGCCGGGCAACGGCACCGGTGATCCGGTCCAGGTGGCTCGCGACTCCGTCTCCTACGCCGAAGTGCACCTCAACGACATCGTGATCGTGGATACCGCTGGGCGACTAGCGATCGATGCCGAGCTCATGGACCAGCTCAAGCGCGTGCGGGATGCAGTCGATCCCGATGAGACGCTGCTTGTCGTCGACGCCATGATCGGCCAGGACGCCGTGCGCACCGCCGAGGAGTTCGGGGCAGGGGTCGGTTTCGACGGCGTCGTACTCACCAAGCTCGATGGGGATGCCCGAGGTGGCGCGGCGCTCTCGATCGTGTCGGTGACGGGTCGGCCCGTCCTCTTCGCGTCCATCGGCGAGAAGCTCGAAGACTTTGAGGCGTTCCATCCCGATCGCATGGCCTCTCGCATTCTCGACATGGGCGATGTCCTTACCCTCATCGAGCAGGCCGAGCGCGCGTTCGATGCCGATCAGGCCAAGCGCATGGCACAGAAGGTTTCGCAGGGCGAGGACTTCACCCTCGAGGACTTCCTGGAGCAGATGCAGGCCGTCAAGAAGATGGGCTCGCTCGGCAAGATCCTCGGGATGCTGCCCGGCATGGGCGAGATGAAGGCCCAGCTCGACCAGGTGGACGATCGCGAACTCGATCGCGTGGCTGCCATCATCCAGTCGATGACGCCGCAGGAGCGGCAGAACCCGAAGATCCTCAATGCCTCTCGGCGTGCGCGCATCGCGCGTGGCTCGGGCACCCAGGTGAGCGACGTCAACGGTCTCGTGGATCGCTTCGGTGAGGCGCAGAAGATGATGCGCCAGATGCGCGGAGGAAAGGGCATGCCGGGGATGCCCGGGATGCCGGGCATGCCTGGTTTCGGTGGCGGGGGTGGGAAGAAGGCGAAGGGCCGCTCCGGCAAGGCCCCGGCCAAGCCCAAGAAGGGCCGCAGCGGCAACCCCGCCAAGCGGGCCGCCCAGGAGCGCGACGAGGCGCTCAAGCCCGCCCCGTTGGAGCAGCCCGCGGCCGCAGACTTTGAGCTCCCCGACGACGTCAAGAAGCTGCTCGGGGGCTGATTCGCCCACGTTCCGCCCTTTATCGACGTCAACAGGCGCCTTGGCGTCGACGACGGGCGGGTATCGGGACGGATCCCGATTCGCCCGGGGATCGGGCCCTCTGGCAGACTCACCCCTGCTGTACGCGGTCCAGGGTCCCTCTCAACCCGGGGCGGCGTACCCGCCCGGTCCGGCGGCGACGCACCCCACGCGACGCTCACGGCCCACCATGACCACCCTCGGGTGGACGAATCGAATGGAGCAGTCCCGGCCGTGGCCGTCAAGATCAAGTTGAAGCGCGTGGGCAAGGTCCACGCCCCCCAGTACCGCGTCATCGTCGCCGACTCGCGCACCAAGCGCGACGGTCGCGCGATCGAAGAGATCGGCATCTACCAGCCGATGCAGGATCCCAGCATCATCGCGATCGATTCCGATCGTGCCCAGCACTGGCTCAAGGTCGGCGCCCAGCCCACCGAGGCCGTGCTCGTCCTGCTGAAGATCACCGGTGACTGGCAGAAGTTCAAGGGCCTCCCGGGACAGGAGGGCACCCTCAAGGTGGCCGCGCCCAAGGAGTCGAAGGTCATCGCATACGAGGCCGCCGTCCAGCAGGCCGCTGACGAGCCCAAGACCCCCACTCCGCGCAAGGTCGCCGAGAAGGTGGCTGATGCTGCTGTGGCCGGCGCAGTCGCCGAGGCTGCCGCTGAGGCAGCTGTCATCGCCGAGGCTGAGGCCGTCGTCGAAATCGCCGAGGCCAATGCCGGTGAGGTGAGCGTGGTTGAGGCCGAGGTCGCCGTCGAGGCTGCTGCCGAGGCCGACGCCATCGCCGACGCCGCCGCCGTGGTTGCCGATGAGGCCGTCGCCGAGGCCGTCGAGGCCGCGGCCGAGTCCACCGAGGCCTGACGTGCTCGAGGACGCCCTGGGGCACCTTGTGCGTGGGATCGTCGATCACCCGGACGACGTCGCCGTTCGAGCGCGCAGCGGTCGCCGCGGTCCGTCGCTTGAGGTTCGCGTGCACCCCGAAGACATGGGTCGGGTGATCGGACGCTCGGGTCGCACGGCGACGGCGCTGCGGACCGTCGTGTCGGCGATCTCGCGTGACGGCAACGTGCGCATCGACTTCCTCGACGTCGACGAACGCTGACCCCGTCGTGCGCGTCGTGGTCGCGCGTGTAGGCCGCGCACTCGGGGTGAAGGGCGACCTGCTGGTCGATGTCCTCACCGACGAGCCTGAGCGCAGGTTGTTTGCCGGGGCTGACGTGCACATCATGGGCAGTGGTCGCACCCTGCGCATCGAGTCCGAACGTCCTCATGGTGGCCGCCTCTGCCTGCACTTCGCCGGCATCGATGACCGCTCGGCTGCGGAGTCGCTGACCGGCTCGATGCTCGAGGCCGAGCGCGCGGAGGGGGAGCGGCCTGATGATCCCGACGAGTACTACGACGATGCACTTGTCGGCCTCGAGGTCGTCACGGAGGCAGGGGAGCGCATCGGTTCGGTGACCGAGGTCCTCCATCTGCCAGCGCAGGATGTGCTCGCGGTGCGCGCAACTCCAGAAGCGCCGGAGATCCTCGTCCCCTTCGTGAGCGAGATCGTGCCCGTCGTCGACATCGACGCCTCCCGCATCGTCATCAGGCCACCGGAGGGCCTACTCGAAGCGCAGGAGGAATCGGGAGAGTCGTCATGAGGATCGACATCGTCTCGATCTTCCCCGCCTACCTTGCCCCCCTCGGGCTCTCGCTCGTGGGCAAGGCTCGCGAGCAGGGGCTGCTCGACATCCGCGTCCATGACCTGCGCGAGCACACGCATGATCGCCATCGCACGGTCGACGACGAGCCCTACGGCGGGGGACCCGGCATGGTCATGCGCCCCGAGCCTTGGGGCGAGGCTCTCGACACGATCCTGCCGGAGCATGAGCAGCCGCTGCTCGTCATTCCCACACCTTCGGGTGTGCCCTTCTCGCAGGCGATGGCGCTCGCGTGGGCCGAGCGCCCCGGCATGGTCATCGCGTGCGGGCGTTACGAAGGCATCGATGCGCGAGTCTCCGAGGAGTACGCCGATCGCGCGGACGTCGTACCCGTCTCCCTGGGCGACTATGTCCTCGCAGGCGGAGAGGTCGCGGCGCTCGCCATGGTGGAGGCCGTGGCACGGCTGCTTCCCGGTGTCGTCGGCAACGAAGAGAGCATCACGGACGACTCCTTTGCTCCCGGTGCCATGGAGGGTCTGCTTGAGGGTCCCGTCTACACGCGTCCGCAGGAGTGGCGTGGCCGGGAGGTGCCCGCGATCCTGCTCTCCGGCGATCATGCGCGCATCGCGGCATGGCGGCGCGATCAGGCGCTCGAGCGCACGCGTCGCATGCGCCCGGGGGCCGACTCAGCCTGATTTCGTCGCATCAGCGGCCATGTGGCACACTTTCGGGGCGCTCCCGCCCATACGGGGGTCGGCCCGCCACAGGGGACCGGCCGCAGGGAGTGGATCTTCCGCCCGATCCCGGGTGGGGAGCCGTGCCATCCCAGCGGGATGGATCGACCGCGGGCGACCTGTGGCGCCAGCAGGAAGTGATTGCGCCATGCAGACCCTCGATGATCTCGACTCCGCATCCCTCCGCACCGACATCCCCGACTTCCGTCCTGGAGACACCGTCAAGGTGCACGTCAAGGTCGTCGAGGGCAACAAGACTCGCGTCCAGGTCTTCCAGGGCGTGGTCATGGGTCGCGCTGGCGACGGCGTCCGCGAGACGTTCACAGTCCGCAAGGTCTCGTACGGCGTTGGCGTGGAGCGCACCTTCCCGCTGCACACACCCATCATCGACAAGGTCGAGATCGTGTCTCGCGGCGACGTCCGCCGCGCCAAGCTCTACTACCTGCGCAACCTCCGCGGCAAGGCCGCCAAGATCAAGGAGCTGCGCGACACCCCTCCCGCCAGTGCGGAGTGAGGTCGTTGCGCAGGGCCTGAGAGGTACTGTCGGACCATCATGAGCGACACCGGTCCGCGCGAGGGAACCCACGTGGACCAGCAGGCGTCCGAGGGTGTGTCGAAGAAGGAGCGTCGCCGGGCGCGCATCCCTGCGTGGCTGGAGTTTCCCCTCCTCATCATCGGGGCGTTCCTTGTCGCCTTCGTGGTCAAGACTTTTCTTGTCCAGGCGTTCTACATCCCCTCCGGGTCGATGGAGGACACCCTCCAGGTGGGCGACCGCGTCCTCGTCAACAAGGTCGTCTATCACCTGCGCGACATCGAGCGCGGCGACATCGTGGTCTTCGACGGCACGGGGTCCTTCATCACCGGTGAGGTCGTAGAGCCAGAGCGCTCGCCCGTCGAGGTCGTGGGCAGGCTCCTCGGTGAAGTCGTCGGACTCGCCCCACCCCGTGACACGGACTTCATCAAGCGCGTGATCGGGGTCGGGGGCGATCGAGTCGTGTGCTGCGACGCCGATGGGCGCATCACGGTCAATGGCGTGCCTCTCGACGAGGAGGCCTACCTCTATCGCAACAACCCGCCGAGCAAGCAGCCCTTCGACGTCCTCGTGCCCGAGGGCACCCTGTGGGTCATGGGCGATCACCGCTCGGCATCGGCCGACTCCCGGTCGCACATGGGTGATCCCGGCGGTGGCTTCGTCCCTGTCGATCGGGTGATCGGGCGCGCCTTCGCCGTCGTCTGGCCCGTGGGCAATGCCCAGCTCCTGGAGATTCCCCAGACCTTCGATCAGCCTGCACTCGATGGGTCCGGATCCGCGCCGTGAGCACACCGTCGCTTCAGCGCCCTGACGACGACACCCAGCCCATCCCCGTCGTACGTGGGCGTCACGCCGCTCCGCGGCCGAAGCGGTCCCCCCAGCAGTGGGCGCTCGTCATCGCCCGCGAGGCGGGCATCATTGCGGCGATCGTCGTCGTGATCGTCATCGCGGTGAGGCTGATCGTCGGTCAACTCGCTTACGTCGTCGACGATGCCATGGAGCCCACTCTCGTCGCCGGCGATCGAGTCGTCGTGACCACGTGGGGCGATCCCGGCGTCGGTGACGTCGTGTTGGTGCGTAGCCCCGAAGGTTGGGCGACTGCCTCCGACACCTCGGTGGTGCGCATCATCGCGACGAGCGGTCAGCGGGTGGCGTGCTGCGATGACTCTGGACGCGTGACGGTGGATGGGGTGCCGCTAGAGGAGTCCTACGTCAGCGGCGCATCCGATCAGGTCGCATTCGACACGGTGGTGCCACCGGGTCGGATCTTCGTCCTGGTCGATGATCGCGCGACCGCCCGCGACAGTCGCGCGCTGCTGGATGTGGAGGGCGGGACCCTCTCGACCGACGACGTGCTGGGGCGCGTGGTCCTCGTGGCGTGGCCGCCCCGGGGCCCGCTGGACTGACCCGGTCATGGCGGTCACTCTGCGCGTCGAGCGAGCGCTCCTGCGTCAAGCGGAGCCCCGTGCGCTCCTCGCTGCCATCGATGAGGTGGGCCGCGGCGCCCTGGCCGGCCCCGTGGCGGTGGGGGTCGTCATCCTCGGCAGCGACGTCGTGTCAGCCCCCACGGGAGTGCGAGACAGCAAGGAGTGCGACCAGGCCACCCGTGAGCGACTCGCCCCCAGGGTGCGCCTGTGGGCGCACCGCAGTGCTGTGGGGATGTCGTCATCCACGGAGATCGATGAGATAGGGATCATCGGTGCGCTCGCCCTGGCGGCTGCGCGTGCCATCAATGCGACCGGGGTGCTCCCCGACCTCGTCCTCCTCGACGGCAAGCACGACTGGATGTCGCGCGTGGCGCCCCGAGCGCAGGTCGTCACCCGGATCAAGGCAGACACCACCTGTGCGGCGGTTGCGGGAGCCAGCATCATCGCCAAGGTCGCCCGGGACGCCCTCATGGTTGACCTGGCGGCGACGCATCCGGAGTACGGCTGGAACTCCAACAAGGGGTACGCCGCACCCGACCATCTCGCCGCGCTTGAGCGATATGGCCCGACGCCGTGGCACCGGCTGAGTTGGCGGCTCCCCGGAGTGTCCGCAGCAGCCGGTGTGTCCACAGCGACTTCCTGACGGACTCATCCCCAGGGCTACCGGGTGTACGAGCGCGTACGCCGCCATGTGACCACGCTCCCCGCGAGGGCCGTCGGCCCGTGGAGGGAGTGGGATGGGTGCGCAGCATCTGCAACGGGGTCGTTGGGGAGAGGACTTCGCGGTCCGCCACCTTGAGCGGCTCGGGCTCACTGTGATCGATCGCAATTGGCGATGCAGGGAGGGCGAGATCGACATCGTCGCCGAGGAGGCC
>CAJBMR010000224.1 GCA_903954205.1 uncultured bacterium
ACCCTAGGTGGAATCACCCCTCTAATGCAAAGTCTTTGCAAGTAGCCCCAGGGCTTCAGGAGGGGCGAGACACGGCGTAGGCTCCCGCCGTGACCCAGACCCCGGAGCAGGGCCCCACGCCCTCGGCCGCTCAGCTCGAGGCGGAGATTGCCGAGGCGCGCAGCAACCTCGCCTCCACCATCGAGCAGCTCAAGGCTGAGACCACACCGCAGGCGCTGGTGCACCGGGGCCTGGCGACGGTGAAGGGCGTCTTCACTGATGAGTACGGCGGTATCAGGCCCGAGCGGGTCGCCATCGCTGCGGGCGTCGTCGTCACCCTCGTGGTCTTCCGTCGTTGGCGCCGCAGCCGTCGCTGCCACTGCCACTGATTTGGCGCGTCAAAGGAATGACGAGCACCCTGGACGCTCCTGACACCACGCCCCGGCCGGACGGCTCTGTTCCGATTCGCCTTCTGCACGATCGTGTCCTTGTCCGCCCCGGCGCGGACGAGGGCGAGCGGCGCTCGACCGGCGGCATCGTGATCCCGGCCACCGCGCAGGTGGGGCGCAAGCTCTCCTGGGCACGCGTGGTCGCCATCGGGCCTACGGTGCGCACGATCGAGATCGGCGACCGCGTGCTCTTTGAGCCGGAGGATCGCGGATCCGTTGAGCTTCACGGACTCGAATACGTCCTACTCCGCGAACGCGATGTGCACGCAGTTGCATCTTCACGTCATGCGGATGACCACACCGGCCTATACCTTTAGGGGATTCATGTCTGGCTCTGCAGGAAACGTCCATTCCGACGCACTCGTGATCTTCGGCGTCACCGGCGACCTCGCGCACAAGATGACGCTGCCATCGCTCTACCACCTTGAGAAGCGCGGGCTGCTCTCCGTGCCTGTCATCGGCGTCGCAGCCAATGACATGGGTGACGAGGACCTCTGGCGGATGACGCGAGAGTCCGTGCACGCGGTCCTCGAGAAGTCGGGCGAGCAGGTAGATGACACGGTGCTCGCGCGACTGACCAGCCGCATGACCTACCTCGGTGGCGACTTCACCGACGCGGGGCTCTACACACGACTGGCCGCCCGCATGACGGGTGCGAAGAATCCGCTGTTCTACCTCGAGATCCCGCCGAGTCTCTTCGGCCCCGTGGTGGAGCAACTTGGTGCGGCCGATCTCACGTCAGGTTGCCGAGTCGCCGTAGAAAAGCCCTTCGGCACGAGCCTTGAGACCGCGCGCGAACTCAATGATCGGCTGCATGCGGTCCTGCGGGAGGACCAGATCCTGCGCATCGACCACTACCTGGGCAAGGAGCCGGTGCAGGACATCGTCTACGTGCGCTTCTCCAATGCGTGGCTGGAGCCGCTGTGGCGGCGTGAGTACGTCGAATCCATCCAGATCACGATGGCCGAAAGCTTCGGGGTCGAGGACCGCGGATCGTTCTACGACAAGGTCGGCACCCTGCGCGATGTCGTGCAGAACCACCTCTTGCAGGTGCTTGCGCTCGTCCTCATGGAGCCGCCCGGTGCCAGCAAAGACCCCATCGGTGACCGACGCCTCGACATCTTCCGCGCGCTGCGCCCGCTCGACGACGCCGACGTCGTACGCGGCCAGTACGACGGCTACCGGTCCATCCCCGGTGTGGCCGGTGACTCCGATACCGAGACCTACGTCGCGGTGCGGCTGCACTGCGATACCTGGCGCTGGGCGGGAGTCCCCATCATCATCCGGGCGGGCAAGAAGATGCCCACCACTGCCACCGAGGTCGTCGTGCGCTTCAAGAAGGCGCCTGCCTTCCGCCTCGGCGACCGCATGCAAAGGGTGGTCGGCCATGACGATGTCGTGCTGCGCATCGGGCAGCCCTCGGGAATCGACATCGGTATCCGCGTCAAGACCCCGGGTGTGGACGCGGTCGAGCCGGAGTTCCTCTCCCTCGACTTCGGCGACACCCTCGGCGTCTTCCCGAGCCCCTACGAGCGTCTCCTGCACGACGCGATGGCGGGGGACCACACGCTCTTCCCCCGGTGGGACTCGGTGGAGGCCACCTGGGAGGTCGTCGAGCCGCTGCTCAGTGATCCGCCTCCGGTGCTGCCTTATGCGCCCGGCACCTGGGGTCCGCATGAGGCAGACAAGTTCGTGCGCAATCTCGGCGGCTGGCGCGACCCGCAATTCACGAACTGAGCGCCCGCCGCGCAATTGTGCGACTGAGTGTGCGGAAAATCGATACTGAGCCGCACAATCAGTCCGGAGCAATCTGGTTGCCACTTAGTGGATGCCCGCCTACACGCGCTCACTCCACAGCATGACGGGTGGGTGAGCCAACCACGCCCACTCACCTAACTACTAGGGAGCCTGACCCGGTTTCCCGGACAGTTTCGGTTGGGTGATCATGCCGCAGTGTTGGCGGCGGTGTGCAGGGTTTCGAAGTCGTGCGGGGACAGCATTCCCAGGGCGGTGTGACGGCGGCGGGGGTTGTAGAACCCTTCGATCCATTCGAAGATCGCGCTGGCCAGTTCGACCCTTGAGGTCCAGTGCTGCCGGTCCAGCAGTTCGCGTTGCATGGTGGACCAGAACGATTCGATGAGGGCGTTGTCGACGCTGGACGCGACGCGCCCCATGGATCCGAGGAGGCC
>CAJBMR010000225.1 GCA_903954205.1 uncultured bacterium
AGCGGCCAACCCAGGTGCCCCATGCGCCATCGCGGCCGAAGATGTTGGCGATCTCGTGGTGATAACTCGGCAGGTTGTCCTCTGTAAGGAGATTGACGATCAGGCTGGAGCGCGCGGCGTCGCTGTAGCGCTGCTGCTCCGGTGACCAGTCCTCACCGCCGAGGAAGGCGAAGTTGCGACCCTCGTCCCACGGCACGTAGTCATGGGGATTCCATGGCTTGTGCATGGTCAGGTGACGCTCGAGCTCGGCCGTGACCACCGGCTCGAGGTCGATCAAGAGGCGGATGTCACGGGAGTCGTCCACAGCGGTCATGCCACCAGGGTCCCACGCCGCGGGGCCACCGGGGCGACAAGGGGCAGGCCGTCGCGTCTAGGTGGGGAAGTACCCCTTGACTTCGCTATAGGGCACCTGGCCCGTGGGGCTGTCTGTGATGGCCTCAGCGACCTCGGGGGGCAGGGCAGCCCAGTACGCCGGCATGTTGGCCGCGGCCCGCGGGTTGAGCGCGTAGATGAGCAGGAAGTTGACTATCCAGATCGACGGCGCCATCGCCATGCCGACGTAGCGCGTCTTCCCCCCGTTGGTATTGGGTACCAACTGGGTGTACTCGGTCTGCCCCTGCGACTTGTTGCCGTAGACGACCTCGCCAGGGTACGCGGATGCGTAAAGCGCCCTGAGAGTCTCGCGAGCGTCGTTGTTGCGGAACCACTTGACCATGTAGCCGCAGGGGATCCCCGGCGGCGGCTTCGCCTCGGGGAACTCGCAGACGGGAGCAGGCGCCAGCACCCAGTTGACCTGTCGCACCGGCGATGTGGGGTTGGCCGGGCTCTCAAGGAGTCCGTCCTCGTTGACGATGAGGCCATAGCTGCCCAGCAGAATCCGGGTCTTCTTGCCGTCGATCGTGCGGTACATCTTGGTCGCTGTGGTGTTCGTGAGGTAGCGCACACTGAGTTCCACCAGTTTCGCGGCCTGGCGAGCCTTGTAGGTGCCACCGCCCTTCCCCTTGCCACTGATGAAGGCGGCGTACTGCTTCTTGGACAGGACCTTGCTGGTATCGAAGCCCAGGTTCTCTGCCAGCTGGTCGGCCCGCTCCCGCCCGAGGGGCTTGTTGACCTGCCGCGCACTCGAGGCCTCGACCGGTGCCAGGGGAAGGTACTTCGTGGTGCCCGCGTAGGGCTGAGCGAAGCCGGTGCCATCGATGGGTGCAGCGGTCGCACTCGGCGCTTGCGCCAGCACCACGCCCACAAGGGCAAGGCCGGTCGCGCAGGCGAGCACTCGCTGGGTCCGATGCCCGCGCTCCTTGCTCGCCATTCGGTGTGCTCGTCGCATCAAGGCACGTCCCTTCGTTGGGGAGATCACTCCGCACGAAAGGTATCCCTCGAACGGTCGGTGCGTGGGCTTATGACGGGATCCGCTCTCTGCGAGAGCGGGTGACGGGAATCGAACCCGCGCTGTCAGCTTGGGAAGCTGATGTTCTGCCATTGAACTACACCCGCGGGGAGTTGGTCACATTGCGGCGCGCAATAGCGGTCACAATTCGGCCTAGCCCTCCGATAGCGGAAGTATGCCACTTCGTCGCCGGTTGGAGTTTCCTCAGGTCGTGAAAGTCACTTACTTAGTGGCTTGAGATGGCTTCCTAGGCGCCCAAATGGCAGGCCCAGGCGATGATGGGCAAGGCTGGGGCAAGGGCGAGTCTCTTTCGCTATTCGTTCGCTCTCTGGGAGAGATGCGTTAGAAGAAGTTTTGGGCTCTTAGATTGTGGAAGACGGCATGCATGCCAACATGCCAGTTCTGGCTGTGCGCCCTGGGGACTGCCCCGGCATTAGTTGCCTCGCGGGGTTGAGGTTTTAGGCCGCGAGTGTGACCTGGGAGTAAATGATCTCAGACTCGATCGGGGTGAGCTTGCCCAGGAGGTATTGGCGTCACAGATGAGGGGGCGGGGAGGAGCGATAGCCACGATCCGAGACCCCCGGCAGGATGGACCGCGAGGCACACGTGACCGTGTTTGGCGCTCATCAGGCCAGCTTTCGGGCCATGGCGCGCAGCTCTAGGCCCAGGGCGTCAAGCACGGCGGGCACTTTGTCGAGGCGCGCACTGGCGTGAGCCAAGGTCGCGCCGCCGCCCACGGACATCGTGCCCAAGGTCGCCCACGTGTCCTCCATTCGGTTAAGCCGGCACGATTATGCCGATGAATCTCGCCACATTGGTGACACTGAGCCCGTAGGGTGGGACCTTGCTCGTCAGGATTCTGGGAGGTCGGTCATCAAAATCACCATGGGTTCGACTCTGTTGACTGTATGTGCGACCGCACTGGCAAGTGCACTGGTTGTGGTGACAGGAGGCCCTGCGGTGGGGGTGTCGTCAATACAAGATTCCAGTTCGCGACCGAGTGCTGCCACTCAATTGTGGGGTGGCACCGGTGCCAATGATCTGGGTCCGGCCACGATCTTGTTGTCGGCACGGAATGGTCGGGTCACCTTGAGGAACGTGCAGTTCATCATGTCCTGTACTGACACCTTTGATGGTACTGATTCCGCCCGCGCATTCGACTACGTCACAGGAACGGCGACCTTGAACCGCAACAGGTTCACGATGACCCTCCGGGGTGACTCCAACGGACGGAGTGGGGCGGCTAGGCTCACCGGCGTTCTGGGCTCAAATGGCCGGGGCACCGCGCGCATTGACGCCAATGCGCGCGGCATTGACCCCGAGACCGATGAGGTGATTGAGGAGTGCCAGGCGACCGTCACATTCGCCCTGCGCCGGGGGGCCGCTTCGTAGTTGAGATGGGGCTGAGCCCAGCCACTTGGCCGGAGCCCGAACAGGCGCCTCCCCGAGCGCACCGTGACGTCAATCGTCGATGATTCAGTCGTCACGACTGAGACGAGCCTCCGGTTAGCATTGAGCTGACGACCTGTAATGCTCCGTTCAATGCCTCCCGCGGAGGCCCAGGCGGCGTTCGCGGGGTCCCTGCCACTTCTCGCTGGTTCTGGTCGCGGTTCGCTAACACCTGAGGTGTGCGGTGGACCAGCACGGGCAGATCGTCGACCAGTGCGTATCCAGATGGCCTGCCTAAGTGACCGTTGCCTGCACCCGGGGGTCCGTTGCGGGGCCCCATCCATAGGCATTGCGGGCCTCGATGGCAATGTAATACCGACCCGGGGGCAGTTTGGCGATATCACAGGCTGGTGTCACGGTGACGCACACTCCAGCAGGGTCCTTGATACCAGTGGCAGTGGCATAGACCCCCACGCGATAACTGACGATGGCGCTTCCCCCGTCGGACGCTGGTGGATTCCAGAAGACTTGGAGTCGGCCGTCTCCCGATGACCAACCCACCTGGATCGGGGCCCCCGGGACCGCGCCCGGAGTGACGGGCACCCGCGGTGTCGACGGAGTTCCCGCATCGGCGGCACTGATGGCGACAACCTCGACGAAGTAAGTGCGCCCATTGATGAGTCCCGAGATCGTGCACCCGGTTGACTTTGTTGATGTGCACGAGCCCGCGGTCTTCGGGCCACCCGTTGCAGTCACGAAGGCCGAGGCACGGTATCGAGTGATGCGGCTGCCGCCGTCGCTGACGGGAGCATTCCAGGAGATGGCAGCCGAGGCCGCACCGGCAACCGCCGTGACCGACGTAGGTGGTCCCGGTGGCCTCGCTGGCGCAGCCGTCGGCGTGCCGACCACATCGTCCGCCCCAGAAGCACCGGAATCATTCCTTGCTAAGACGCGCACGTTGTAGCGTCGGCCGTTCACGAGGTCGCCGATGGTGCACCTCAGAGCCGTCGTCACGCACCTTCCTGCAACATCACCCGCCCAAATGACCTGAACGAGGTAGGACTCGGGATCGGCTCCTGTCTCCGTTGCCGGTCGCCAGCTCACGACAAGCGACCTGTCAGCACCCCGGGCAACGACTGCGGTGGGCGGTGCCGGGATAGCCGGCGCGAGGACTCTGGGGCCGGAGGCAAGGCCGCGCCCGACTCGGTCGATCGCGTAAACATCCACATGTGCGCTCGATGTTGAGTCCAGGCCCGTCAGCGTGCATCCCAGCGCCCCGCGCTCATCCGGGCCGTTCGTGGAGCAGGTAGCTACAACGTCTGTGCCATCTGTGTCGGCATACGCCGTCGCGATGTAACCGGTCACGACCTGCCCCGCAGACAGCACCGGGGGGCGCCACTCGATCCTTGCGGTCGTGAGACCCCTCGACACCAGTGTCACCCTGGTCGGAGGAGCCAGATGATCCCATTGGGACACGCGAGGGGAGCCCTCGCTCACGCCGTCGGGATTCTCCGCGCGCACGCTCACGAAGTAGCGATCGGACCGGGGCAGTCCGGTGATAGTGCAGGTGAGAGTCGCTGTCGAGCAACTGCCAAGGGGAAGGCCTCCGATGGCACTCGCAAACGCTGTAGCCGTGAAGCCCAGACCTAGACGACTGACCGGCTCAGCCCAGGCGACTACCGCGGAGGTGCCATCCGGGGTCCCGGTGACGGTGACACCGAACGGCTGATCGGGGAAGCGCGCACCGAGGAGCTTGCCGGCATCAATAATGCCGACACCGCAGGTCCGGGTGGCGTTGTCATCGCAGACTCCACCGCGGAATGGCGTCGACATGCCCGGTGCCTTGATGCGTGCCTCGACCTGAGCGGGAGTCAAGCCCGGGAGCGTCGACAACATCAGGGCAACAACTCCCGAGACATGCGGGGCCGCCATACTCGTGCCGGATTCAGACGCATAGATCGGGGTAAGACTACGTGGCTGTAGGGCGGTGCTCATGACATCTTGACCAGGAGCGGCGATGTCAACGGCCGGGCCGTAGTTGGAAAAACTAGCCCGCCTTCCGCTCTTTCCGATTGCACCTACGACGATCAGGTTGCGGCAATTCGCGGGGCGTTGGCCGCCGGCACTTGCAGAATCGTTACCCGCCGCAGCGACGACGACCGCACCCCTCGATACGGCAGCATCAATGGCAGCCTGTTCTGCATTCGTACAGGGACCAGCAATTCCAAGGGAGAGATTGATGACGCGAGCGGGGGTGGCATTGCGGGGGACACCAGAGATGGAGCCGCCCGAGGCCCAGATGACACCCGCGGCAATATCGGATGTGGTCCAGGCGACTGTCCCGTCATTAGCCCTGCCAAGGACGCGTACATGTTGGACCTTTACCCGGGGGGCTACCCCGACAACACCTATGCCGTTGTCGGAGATCGCATTGATCGTGCCAGCCACATGAAGGCCGTGGCTGTCCGTTGCGATCATGTTGGTGGGATCCGGATCGCGACCGTTGCCATCGAGGGCCGTCCCTGGGCTGGAGATCATGTCGTATCCGGGCACAGTCTGGCCGACCAGGTCGGGATGCGTCGACTGCCCCGAGTCGACGACGGCCACTACCAGCGAGGGGTCACCCCGGGTGACGGTCCAAGCAGCGCTCGCCCTGATGCCGTACTGGCCGCGCAGGCCCCACAGGCTGCCGTCCACATAATAGGGATCATTCGGGCTCAGGATTGTTTCTCCTCCCTCTCGGGGAGTGAGAGCGCGTCGATGCGCACCTGCAGGATCCGGGATCGTGACAGCCAGGTCGGGCTCTGCCCAAGCGACTCGCGAGTCGGTGCCGATGACTCGCGCGATCTCGCGTGCGGTCGCCTCATCCACGACATGGCTGAACACGACCGAACGCATGCCAGCCCCGATGTCCTGGCCGACTAGCAACTCCGGCGCGTGAGTCATCCCACTCGTCTGTGCTACCCGCCTCGCTCCGGTTGCCAGCCCAGGCGCCTCCGCGTAGTCGACACCGGGCAGGTAGGAGACGATGAGTCCAGTCACCGTGCCCGCAGTAGTCCGCGAGTCTGCTTGGTCAGTGATCCTTTGTGGCGCCACCGCCGTCGCCGAGGCGACCGGCC
The DNA here is from genome assembly GCA_903954205.1 of uncultured bacterium. Lineage (GTDB taxonomy): Bacteria > Actinomycetota > Actinomycetes > S36-B12 > S36-B12 > Mxb001. Next base: position 5,896 of record CAJBMR010000225.1, read on the forward strand.
CGCACACCAGTGCGGCAGTCACAACCGACGTGACACCGGCACGAAAGGCGACCCGGCGCGCTCTGAGTTCCACGTTCCAATCCCGTCGGTCATCACCGCCAAGGCACTCCCCTGGAGTAGGCCCAGCGTGGCACAACTCACAGTGCGTGTCCGCGCGAATAACGACTCAATGAGGGACAAACGACCTACTGGTTACCGCGAGCCAACCACGTGTGGTGGTGAGTCGACGATCGTGCCGAAGTCTCTGAGCGATCG
>CAJBMR010000226.1 GCA_903954205.1 uncultured bacterium
CAACCCCGGCACCGTCTACCTCAACTGCATGCGCGACGCGCTGATGGACTCCTACTTCTCTCCGTGGGGTGCGTGGAACTGGGCGCTCGCGGTCGGGTGGGCAGTCGTGATGCTGCCGCTGGGCATGTGGTTCTTCTGGCGTGCGGAGGACCGCTATGGACGAGGCTGACGACTTCGACCTGAGCGAGGACGCCGACTTCTCTGACGTCGCCCCGCCCCGGGACAACGACCCGAACGCGCCCATCAAGGTCGTGGTGGACGATCTGCACATCGTCTACCGCGTGTGGACCGCTCCTGACGCACCCCTTGACCCCAACGCAAGTCGCTGGCGCCGGATGCGCAGCCGGCGACCCGTGTCGACCAAGCGGGAGGTGCACGCCCTGCGCGGCGTGAGCTTTGTGGCGCGCCAGGGGGAGGCTGTCGGCGTCATCGGCAAGAACGGTGCGGGCAAGTCGACCCTCATGCGTGCCATCGCGGGCCTGCTACCGCCCAATCAGGGGGCGGTTTACGCCGATGGCCAGCCCACGATGCTCGGTGTCAGCTCAGCGCTCATGCAGGCGCTGTCGGGACTACGCAATGTCGAGCTTGGCCTCCTCGCCCTCGGCCTTACGCCGGCCGAGGTGCGCGAGCGCATCCCCTCGGTCGTGGAGTTCAGCGGTATCGGGTCTGCGATCCACATGCCGATGAACACCTACTCCTCGGGGATGTCCGCACGGCTGAAGTTCGCGATCGCCTCGGCCGTGACCCACGAGATCCTGCTCATCGATGAGGCCCTCTCCACGGGTGACGGCGAGTTCGTCAAGCGCAGTAGCCAGCGGATCCAGCAGTTGCGCGACGACGCGGACACGATCTTCCTTGTCAGTCACTCCATGGGTGCCATCCGCTCGGCCTGCAATCGAGTGCTGTGGCTGGATGAGGGCAAGATCCTCGCCGACGGCCATCCCGACGACATCATCCCGGAGTACGAAGCGCGATTCGGCCTCCAGAGCAAGAAGGCCTTCCGGGAGCGCCGCCGCAAGCGCAAGGAGGAGAACGAGCAGGCCCTTGCCGAGCTCGCGGCCGAGCAGGCGCAGGACTGACGTGCGCATCCTGGTGATGTGCCCCGTCCACGATCCCCGCGACGCGCGCATCGCCGAGCGCGAGATCGGCGCCCTCCTCGCAGCCGGTCATGAGGTGACCCAGGCCGGCCCCTTCTCGGCATACGCAGCCCGCCCGCGTGCAGGGGTGCGCGCCATCGACATCCCGCGCAGCGCCGGGCGGCGGAGGCTGAGCGCCGTGCGCGCGGCACGCCGCATGCTGCGGCGGGAGGCGCCGCGACACGACGTGGTCCTGCTCCACAGCCCCGACGCCGTGCTCGCGGCCGCGGGCATTACGCATCCTGCACTCGTCTGGGACGTCCACGAGGACACCGCCGCTGCACTCACCATGCGCCCATGGATGCCGCGCCCGCTCGCCGGGACCGTGGGGGCGGGCGTGCACTGGGCAGAAGGTCGCACGGAGCGCACGCGGCGCATCCTCCTGGCCGAGCACGCCTATGGGGACCGCTTCCATGGCGACCATCCGGTCGTGCCCAACACTCCGATGGTCCCCGAGCATGTGCCCCTCACCGAGCGAGGCAGGGTGATCTACGTCGGTCGGCTCACCCGTGCGCGCGGGGGAGACGAACTCGTGGCGCTAGGGCAGCGATTGGCGGCTCGGGGCATCGTGCTCGAGGTCGTGGGCAACGCCGATGCGGAAGTGGCGGACACATTGGAGAGAGCGCAAGAGCGCGGTTGGATCGATTGGCGTGGATTCCTGCCCAACGCTGAGGCATTGGCGCGGGTCGAGGGTGCGACAGCGGGCATTTCGCTCCTGCACGACGAGCCCAACTACCGGCATTCGATGCCGACGAAGCTGCTCGAGTACCTGTCCCGTGGTGTGCCCTTCGTGTCGACACCGTTGCCGCTGGCTGTCGACCTGGCCGAGCGCAGTGGCGGGGGAGTCATCGTGCCCTTCGGCGATGTAGCGGCTGCCTGCGAGACGCTCGTGGCCCTCGACTCCGATGGGTCTCGTCGACAGGCGATGGCCGACGCCGGCCGCGCTTGGGTGAGCACCCACGCCAACTGGTCGGTCGACGGCCCGTCCTTCGTCCGGCAGCTCGAGGAGTGGTCCCGAGGCTGACAGCGCGTCAGTCGTCGTCCTCCTGCGAGCGTCGCCCGCGCAGTGCCAGTGCGGCGCCGGCAGCACGGGCCACCTCGTCGGCGTTCGGCACGCCATCTTCGCCGTCGGCCACAACGATCAAGTCTGCGAGATCGCCGACCACGGAGACACCGCTCGCGGCGAGAGCGGTGCAATCCTCGACAGCCCATTGCGCGACGAGGGGCTGCATATCAAGGGGAAGGCCGAGGCGCGCGCCGCGGTCGGGACGCTCGAGCCAGCCCCGGCGGATGAGCGCGCGATGGGAGGAGCGCACATCCCGACGTCCCTGGCCGGAGGCGCGAGCAGCGAGATTGAAGCCGTAGATCGCAAACGTCTCCGCACCGGTGAGCGAGATATTGGCTCGGTCGTCGGTGATCGCAGGGGGCACCTCCGGCAGCTCCGGCACTCCCGCCACCTCGATGAACCTGCGCCACACCGTGTCGACAGGTGCCCCTGCTCCGGGCACGGTCACCACGCTCACGGACTGTGCACCCGCCGCCTGCCACCGCAGCGCGAGGTCGGCGTAACGGTAGGCCCGCCAGAACCCGCGCCGCAATTCCGTCTCGTAGACGCGCGAGGAGCGCTCCTCGACGCGCAGGGCGAGGTAGTCGGCGTACGACTCGAAGTTGCCGTTGCGCATGTGCTGCTGCCACGAGCTGGGGATCACGCGTCCCAGGTCGCGTGCGGTGATGACGACGTCGACAGCCGCGGGGGCAAATGCGGCGATGACGGCGCGGGCGCCCTCGGCCGGCAGCACGGAGAGCGCCTCCGCGGACAGGATCACGGGCCCGGGCGCGGCCAGCACGGCATCGACGAGGGCCTGGGCGTCACTGCCGTCCTGATCCCGCCAGGCGTCTTCCTGTAGGCCGATGGCACCTGCTTCGCGCGCGAGGTCGATTAGGCCCGGCACGTGGTTGTGATCGGTGCGGTCGCGTGTGACGATCGGATAGACGGTGGGGTCAAGATGTCCCTCGAGGACCAGTGCCTGGAGGACGCGCTGCAGGTACGTCGTTGCGGTCTTGCGCGGACCGATGTGCAGGACGACCCGGCGCGCCATGTCAGCGTCGCCGGCGCGGAAGGAGCGCGTGGCCCTCTCGGCCCCAGAGGTAGCCACCCACGACTCCGGATCCGAGGGCAATGACCCAGGGGATCACGGACAAGGCAGGGGCGGCGAAGGCGGCGAGCACTCCGACGATGCCGAGCACGGCAGCGATGACGAGCAGCGGCAGCGCCCAGCGTTCGCGGCCGCGACGACGCGGGGGAGTGGCGCGCGGGGCCGGCTCGCGTGCAGGCACGTCGGCACCCCGCAGGTCGGCGGTCTTGCGTCGGCCGACCTCGGTCTCGACGGCGTAGCCGTGCTCGACGAGCCAGCGAGCACTCTCGGCCTCGATCGCGACGAGCTCCTCGGGTGTGAGTGTGTCGCGCCATGCGCCTTCGCGTCCGTCAGTGATGTGGTTGGAGGTGACGCGCAAGTCGTCGTCGACTCCTCGCTCGCGCGCCGCCTTCGCCCGCTCCTCCTGGGCGGCCAGGTCGACCTCGGCCACGATCGTGGAGACCCGCGCGTCATCGACCGAGATGTCGAGGTAGTCGGCCAGGGTCCTCACGAGGCCGGGGACATCGTCGCGGAAGTCCTCGTAGCGACCGATCCAGACGTCGGACTTGGAGGTCCAGAACTCGTCGCCCCGCAACTCTCGCCGGACGATGAGCCTGCTGGGGCGAGCGCCACGCTCGGGATCGTCGGGCTTGTAGCGGCCCTTGCGGTAGAGCGAGGCGACGACGTCGCGAGGGTCCCGGTAGGTGTAGAGGTATCGGGCACCCTGGTCGGGGAATTCCCCGCGATCCAGGGCCGGACGGAAGTGCACCTTCGCCATGAGCAGGTCGTCGGGATTCGCCGCCGCTGCCGGATACTCCTCGGTGGAGACACCCCTCGGATTGCGCAGGCCTGGGGCTTCATCGAGCAACTGCCGGGTGATTTGCCACACGAGCGTGGAGCCGGAGCGGTGCATACCGCAGACGAGGACGAGCACGTGGGCAGTCTAGGTGCCCGACCCGGCCAGATACGCGATGGCCGCGCCCGCCGCTCGAGCCACGTCGTCGGCGCTAGCACCGGGACCAGAGGGTCCCGCGGGTGGCTCCACCGTGAGGTCGGACTCCGACCCGACGATGATGGCCGACGTCGCTCGCAGCACGGCGAGGTCGTCGTCCGCCCAGGCGGTGACACGGGGCACCCAGGATTCCGGGATGCGCACGGGCGCGCCGCGGTCGGGGCGGGTGGCAAAGGCATCGCGCACGATGCGGGCACGCAGGGCGCGCATGTCGGGGCTGTCGGCCTTGGTGGAGTCGATCTGACGGTTGAGTGCGGCGATCACCAGCACCTCGGGCTCGGTCAGGCCGACGTTCGCCTCGAGGTCATCGATGGCCGGTGGGGTCTCGGGCAGCACGGACCCCACATCGAGGGCACGGCGGAAGCGGTGCCACAACTCATCGGGTGCAGCGCCGCGACGCGGCACGGTGACCACGCTCACGGTGCGCGCCAGGGGTGCCCAGCGCCCGACCAGCCCGCCGATCGCATAGGCCCGCCAGAAGGTCTGCTCCGGATCGTCATCCCAGCGTCGAGCGAGATCGCTCGCGGAGCCCTCGCCGCGCCGCTCGGCCTGCTGCTGGAGGTAGCTCGCGAAGCTGGTCGACCGCCCATTGCGGATGTGCTGCTGCCATGAGCTCGGCAGGACACGGCCGAGATCGCGCGCGGTGATGATGACGTGGGTGTTGGGTACGCCGAGGGAGTCCACGAGTTGACGCGCCGCCGCCGGGTCGATGACGGAGAGGGCCTCTCCGGAGACGATGGCCGTGCCGTCCCATTCCTGCACCTTGCGTCGGAGTCGCTCCCAGGCAGACTTCTGGCCCTCGGCTCGTGCGGGCGCAACCCACGGGAAGCTCTGCGTGCCGAGAAGGCCGTAGGCGGCAGCCTCGTGGTTATAGATCTCCCTGCGCCCCTGGAGCCGCGTCGGGTAGAGCACACCCTCGCGCTTCAGATCGCCGGACAGGCGCGCGAGCACCCGCTGCAGGTACGTCGTACCCGACTTCTGCGTGCCGATGTGCAGCAGCAGGCGATCCGCCACGTGGTCTCCCAAGATCCGGGGCGCCCGGGCGCCCGGAGGTCACATCCTCGCACGCAAGGGGCCCGTGGCAGGCTTCGCACGTGCGCGTCGCGATTATCGGCAACTTCGACGGCGTCCATGGCGGTCATCGGGCTCTCATCCGCAGGGCCAGGGAATACGCGGGCGACGGACCGGGAGACCGGGTTGTCGCCGTGACCTTCGACCGGCACCCGGCCGCTGTACTTCGCCCTGATCAGGCCCCGGCTGCCCTAGCAACGACGCAGCGCAGGTCTGTGCTCCTGCGCGAGGCCGGTGCCGACGAGGTCGTAGTCCTGCCGTTTACGCCCGAGCTGGCGTCGCGCACCCCGGAGGAATTCGCACGACTCCTGCGCGAGGATCCGGCGATCGCCGCAGATGCGGTCATCGTGGGCCACAACTTCCGCTTCGGTGCGAAGGCTGCCGGTGACACAGCGATGCTCACCTCGCTCGGCCGCGACCTCGGCTTCGTTGTCGAGGTCGTGCCCCTGGTATCGGAGGGGATGCCCGACAGGGGCGGCTTGGCCGACCCGCCGGGCCAGGACGATATCGATGGTGCGTGGTCCTCGACACGTATCCGCGCCAGCATCGCCGCCGGTGAACTGGAAGAGGCCTCGGCGATGCTCGGCAGGCCGCACCGTCTCGAGGGCACCGTCGTACGCGGGGACCAGCGCGGTCGTGAGCTCGGCTACCCGACCGCCAACGTCGAGGTGGTCACGGGCCTGGCGATTCCGCCCGACGGGGTCTACGCCGGCTGGCTGGTCGTGGCGGGTGAGTCGATGCCTGCGGCTGTCTCGATCGGCACCAACCCCCAGTTCTCGGGTTCGGAGCGCCGGGTGGAG
>CAJBMR010000227.1 GCA_903954205.1 uncultured bacterium
AGACGTTGAAGGCGGAACTGCCGTCCTGTGCGCTGCGCTTCTGCAGGGCCTTGAGCGGCTTAGCGATCTTGCGCGCGGCGGATGCATTGCCCCTGAGAGCCTCATCGACAGCGATGATGAGCGCGCGGATATCCGGGTACGCCGATTGGTAGGAGATGTTGGTGAAGATCTCCGGCAGGATCTGCCAGCGGGTGAGCTCATCTCCATCTACGTCGATCGTGCGCTCGTCGAGGCCTTGGATGACGCGCTGTAGTCGAGCGGCCATCTGCTTGCCGAAGAGCGAGCCGAAGACCTGCTGCACCGTGGCCCAGCTCCACGTCGAGGCCCCCATCCACGAGGTGACGGTCATGTTGGGCGACCACGCGCCGTCGAGGATCAGGGTGCGCACCTTGTCCGGATACTCACGTGCGTAGCGATAGCCGATGCGCGTGCCGTAGCTCATGCCCCAGAAGTTCCACCGGGGCGCGCCCAGCGCCACGCGCATCGCCTCGAGGTCGCGGACGACGTAGTAGGTGCCGAGGTAGGGCGCGACATCCTCGTTGAGCGCGAGGCAGTCGGCAAGGACGGGTGCCATGGCAGCGACGTACGTCTCGGTGTAGGCCTGCCAGTCGACCGGGCCGGTGGCGGGAGGCTGATAGTCAGCCGCCCGACCCTGCACCTGCGCATCGACACAACCGGTCAACTGCGGCTGCGAGAGCCCAACGCCACGCGGATCCCAGCCGACCCAGTCGAAGCGCTGCTGGACCTGACGGGGCAACTGACCCCAGATGCCCGGTGCAGCAGCCATGCCCTCCGCGCCAGGACCACCGGGGTTGAAGCTGAGGAAGCCCATGCGATTGCCGGTCGCGCGCTTCACCGTGACGGCGATCTCCGCATTGGCGGGATTGGCGAGGTCATCCCAGTCCAGTGGCACGGTGAGTACGCCGCACTCGAAGCCGTCGAATCCCTCGGCCGGGCACGCGCCCCAGGTGATGGTGCCGCGCGCGGGGTCTGTGACGGCGGGGTTGGCGACTGCTGGATCGGCAGCAAGCGCGGGGGCGACGAGCGAGGGGCCGACAAGGAGCGACGCAATGAGCGCCCCGCCGAGAGTCGATACCGAGAGAAGGCGGGGGAGTGGTCTCATCGCGCCAGACTAGCGGGAAAGAGGGGCTGGATCGCTACGGTGGGCGAGTGATCTCGGAAAGGCACGAGCAGGTGGTCTTCGGCCACGACCCAGCGACCGGCCTGCGCGCCATGGTGGCGATTCACTCTACGGCGCTCGGCCCCTCGCTTGGTGGCTGCCGCATGCGGCCGTACGCAGACGAGGCTGCGATGGTCGCTGATGCGCTGCTGCTGTCGGAGGCGATGAGCTACAAGAACGCCCTCGCCGGGCTCGATCACGGTGGCGGCAAGGCCGTCATCTGGGGGGATCCCGCGCGCGACAAGTCACCCGAGCTCTTCCGTGCGATGGGAAGATTCATCGCGACCCTCGGTGGGCGCTACATCACCGCGGGCGACGTCGGCACGACGGTGGCGGACCTCGACCTCATCTACGAGACGAACCCGTGGACGACCGGGCGGTCACCAGAAAGGGGTGGCTCCGGCGACACGGGGATCCTCACGGCGTACGGCATGCAACAGGCGATGCGCGCGGTGGCGCGGCACCTGTGGGGCAGCGACTCGCTCGAAGGCAGGGTGGTGGGCATCTCGGGTGCGGGCAAGGTCGGTCGTCGGCTTGCGGAGCACCTGGTCGCGGAGGAGGGCGCGCGCGTGATCATCACCGACCCTTCACCCGAGGCGCTCGCGGCGGTGAGCGTCGAGGTCGAGGTCGTGGGGTCAACCGAGGAGCTCATAGACCGTGAGCTCGATATCTACTCGCCCAATGCGCTGGGTCACGCGCTCACACCGGCGGTCGCCGAGACGCTCCGGTGCGTCGCCGTGTGCGGAGCGGCAAACAACCAGCTCGCGACCCCCGAGGTCGCGGAGATGCTCTCCGGGCGCGGAATCCTCTACGCACCGGATTACCTCGTGAATTGTGGAGGCGTCGTACAGGCGGCGGAGGAGCTCCCGGGATTCGACATGGGACGGGCGAAGGCGCGTGTCGCGGGTGTCTACGACACCACGCTGCGCGTGCTCGGGCGCGCCGATGCGGAGGGAGTGCTTCCCGTCATCGCCGCCGCGCGGGAGGCCGAGGAGCGCATGGCCGCGGGTGGCCCCGCATTGCGCACCTTCGACGTGCGCCGCTAGTCCTACGGGCCGGAGGCCGGGACCGCGTTGGTGCCGGTGAAGCAGCCGAGCAGGTAGGGGAACTCCTGCGTGACGACGTAGTGATAGATCTTCTGCAACTTGCCATTCCACTTCACCTTGGAGGTGCGGCCGTGGCACGCATCGAGGTCCTTGTTGGTGAGCATGTCGCCCTTGCTGTCGCGCTCGACGTAGATGCCGAATCCGTCGAAGGCGTAGCCGAAGAGGACCGCGGAGTTGGGGCCGGCGTTCGTCTGCGTGCCCACCACGCAGGCTGAACCCGCGTGGTAGTGGTACTCCGTGGGATTGGGATGCCCCTCGCAGGAATCCTGCAACTCATGTGCGCGAGCATCTTCGTTGCGTGCATCCAAGGCGTTGTAGAGCATGACACCGTTCTTGGCCACGCCGATCGCACCCATCGGCAGGCACGACTTCTGGGAGGCCTTCGCCGGATTCTTCGGCAGGGTGACCGTCTTGCTCCGCGCGCTGATGGAAGAGGGATTGCGGTCGTATGCGTACGCGGGGTCATCGCGTGCGATCGGGAACTCACCGGTCGTGCCGACCGTCGGCACGCGCATGGTCGTGATCGTGCGGGTGGACGCACCGGACTGCTCGGCGTACTTCGCGGCGGTCTTCCAGGAGATCTCGCCGCGGACCGCGAGCTTCTCCAGCAGATTCCACGTGTCGCCCTCGATCCACGGCCCGTCCTGGCTCGCGCCCGGGGCGTTGGGGTTGCCGGCGGTGCACGCCCAGGTCCAGCCCTTGACGGGGCCCGTGAGGGTGACCCGCGTGTCGCCTAGCGGCAGCCGCTCGACGTCGGCACCCGGCTGGGGCAGGGTCTGGACCTGGCCAGTGCCAATCTGGTCGACCCGGGGCAGGGGTGCCGGCATGGCCAGGGCCGGGGCGGCGGGGACGGCCAGGGCGACGGTGAGGGCAGCCAGGGTCGCTACTACGGGGCGCATGGGGCAAGGGTGACGCCTAAGGGAGCCTCATGCGCGGTGATTCGCCGAGAGGGGCGACCCCTCCACGTGCGGAGGCTCCGGGCGGCGGGGTACGCTTTCGGGGGTCAGCGCGGCCCTATGGATGCCGCGCAGGGACGTCTAGGAGTCCGATCATGGGTCGCGGTCGCGCCAAGGCGAAGCAGACGAAGGTCGCGCGTGCATTGAAGTACAGCGGGCCGCAAACCGATTTCGAGCGCCTGCAGGCGGAGCTCGCCACGGGCGAGCATCACGAGATCGACGGTGCCGAAGAGGTTGAGGTCGACGTACCCCTGGTGGACCGTTACGCCGACGAGTCCGATGAGGACGACGAGGACGAAGAGTCCCGCTAAGCCGGGTGCTCTCCCAGCACGAACGCCGCGCCACCGCCGCCGCCCTTAGCCTCGGCATCGCCGATCTCACCATCACGGCGATCGCGCACCACTCCGCAGGGCCACGACATCACGCCACGATCGCGCAGGCGCGCCATGGCATCGCCGGCAGCCCTCGCGCCGACGATGGCGACCATGCCCAGACCCATGTTGAAGGTGCGCTCCATCTCTGCGCGCTCGACGCCGTGGCCCGCGATGACATGGAAGACCGCGGGCGGGGTCCAGGTGGAGCGATCGATGTCGATGGCCAGATGCGCAGGCAGCACGCGCGCGAGGTTGGCCGCGATACCGCCACCGGTGATGTGGCTGAAGGCGTGCACGTCGACGTTGTCGACGAGGTCGAGGCAATCCTGGGCATAGATCCGCGTCGGCACAAGCATCTCTTCGCCCACCGTGCGGCCGAAATCGTCGATGTACGCCGTGAGTCCCGGCCCACCGTCACCCAGGAGCACGCGGCGCGCGAGGGAATATCCGTTGGAGTGCAAGCCACTCGATGCCATGGCGATCGCGACGTCGCCCGCGCGCACGCGATCGGCACCCAGGAGACGATCCGCCTCCACGACGCCCGTGCCAGCACCGGCGACGTCGTACTCATCGGGCTCGAGCAGGCCGGGATGCTCCGCGGTCTCACCGCCCACGAGTGCGCACCCGGCGATCTCGCAACCGCGCGCGATGCCCGCCACGATGGCAGCAACGCGCTCGGGCACGACCCTGCCCGTGGCGATGTAGTCGGTCATGAAGAGTGGCTCCGCACCGCACACGACGATGTCGTCGATCACCATCGCCACGAGGTCCTGACCAATGGTGTCGTGGATGTCCATGGCCTGCGCGACCGCGACCTTGGTGCCCACGCCATTGGTGGAGGTGGAGAGCAGCGGGCGCGTGTAGCCCTTGAGCGCGCTCGCATCGAAGAGCCCGGCGAATCCACCAAAGCCACCGACAACCTCCGGCCGAGTCGCTCGCGCGATGGCGTCGCGCATGAGTGCGACCGCGCGCTCACCCGCCTCGACGTCGACGCCGGCGTCGGAGGAGCTGACCATCAGGGATGC
>CAJBMR010000228.1 GCA_903954205.1 uncultured bacterium
CCCGCGAGGGCCGTCGGCCCGTGGAGGGAGTGGGATGGGTGCGCAGCATCTGCAACGGGGTCGCTGGGGAGAGGACTTCGCGGTCCGCCACCTTGAGCGGCTCGGGCTCACTGTGATCGATCGCAATTGGCGATGCCGGGAGGGCGAGATCGACATCGTCGCCGAGGAGGCCGCGACCGACACGATCGTCATCTGCGAGGTCAAGACCCGCAGTTCGGAGGACTTCGGCTCACCGCTCGCCGCGGTGACGCCGCGCAAGGTACGCCGGCTCCGCGTATTGGCAGGTGAGTGGCTTCGCTCCCATGATCGGCATGCCCGACAGGTCCGCATCGACGTCGTCGGGATCCTCTTGAGCAACTCGGGCGCCCCCCACGTCGAGCATCTGCGCGGGGTGGCCTGATGGTCGCCCGATGCCGCACGGCGGTCATGGTCGGAGTGACCGCGCGCATCGTCGATGTCGAAGCCGACGTCGGCTCTGGGCTGCCAGGACTGACGATCGTCGGACTCGCGGATACGGCGGTAAGTGAGTCGCGCGACCGCGTCCGCGCCGCCATTGAGCACAGCGGACTCGATTGGCCGCGCACGCGCGTGACCGTGGCGCTGATGCCCGCATCCTTGCCCAAGCGCGGATCCGCACTCGACGCCGCCATCGCCGTTGCGATCCTCGCCGCGTCCCGGCAGGTTCCCGAGGATGCGGCCGCCGCGTCGTGTGTCCTCGGCGAGTTAGGACTCGACGGTCGGATTCACGCGGTCCCGGGAGCCATCGCAGCCGCGCTGGGAATCCAGGGCGGTGACACGCGCCTGCTTGTGCCCGCCGCGGGCGTGGGCGAGGCCGCGCTCGTGCCGGGCGTCGACGTCGGCGGCGTGCGCGATCTGGCCCACCTGGTGCGCGTGCTGAAGGGTGAGACACCACCGGAGCGCGGAGGAGACGATCCCGCGGTTGACGTCGCTGCGTCCCCCGACCTCGCCGACGTACGCGGCCAGTCGGAGGCGCGCCGGGCCCTCGAGGTTGCCGCAGCCGGTGGGCACCATCTCGCGATGATCGGGGTTCCCGGAGTTGGCAAGACCCTTCTCGCGGAACGGCTGCCGGGACTCATGCCGCTGCTCGACGACAGCACCGCGCTCGAGGTGACCGCCATCCAGTCTGCAGCGGGCCTGGATCCACGCGGCCTTGTGCGACGCGTCCCCTTCCAGGCCCCGCATCACTCGGCGTCGATGACGGCCATCGTCGGAGGCGGCCAGGCCGGGCGTCTGCGCATCGGTGCAGCGACCCTCGCGCACCGCGGGGTGCTCTTCCTCGACGAGGCACCCGAATTCGCGCGCTCGGTCCTCGATGCCTTGCGTCAGCCACTGGAGAGCGGTGAAGTTCACATCGCCCGCGCCGACATCTCGGGAGTGCTGCCGGCACGCTTCTGCCTCGTCCTCGCCGCGAACCCGTGTCCCTGCGGCAAGGGGATGGGCATGGACGCGTCGTGTGCGTGCTCGCCCGGGGATCGCAGGCGCTACGCCGCCAAGATGTCGGGCCCTGTGATGGATCGAATCGATCTGCGAGTGGCACTCGAAAGGCCGAGTCTCGCTCACATCGGAGAGCAGGGGGAAGCGACGGCCGCGGTCGCCGCACGCGTGGCCGAGGCCCGGGCGCGATCGAGTGCACGGTGGTCAGCCGAGGGCGTGACCTGGCGCGTCAACGGCGACGTGCCGGGTGCGGCCCTGCGCAATCGCCACACACCCGATGAGGGGGGAGAGCAATTGCTGCGCACGGCCTTCTCCCGAGGCGCGCTGAGCATGCGTGGCGCCGACCGCGTCCTGCGCGTGGCCTGGACCCTCGCGGACCTGGATGGTGTCGCTCGACCAGGTGCAGACCACGTGGCCAACGCGATGGTGCTGCGCGGGGGAGGCCTGGCATGGGCGGCGTGAATCCCTCGCACGATGTGGAACTCGAGCGCACGGCGCGACTGATGCTCTCCGAGTGGTCCGAGGCAGGCGACCGCGCACTGGGCGCGCGCGTGCGTGAGCGCGGAGCCCATGCGGTCGTCGAAGAGATCCTCGCGGGACACTCGCCCCTGCCCGCGAGCACAGGCATCGCCGCGCGCGTCGCCGCGACCACGACGTACGCCGAGGCGGTGAATCGCTGGGTTGAGCCTGCGTGGGCCACTGCCGAGCGGATAGCCGCCCGATACGTCGTGACCGGGGATCCCGAATGGCCATCACAGCTCGACGATCTGCACGATGCGGCGCCACTTGGCCTGTGGGTCGCGGGCGCGGGCCACCTGCGCCTCCTCGCGCTGCGCTCGATCGCCGTGGTGGGCGCACGGTCGGCCACGGCGTACGGCGAGGGCATCGCACGCGAACTCGGTGCGCACCTTGCCGAGGCGGGGTGGCTCTCTGTCTCCGGCGGCGCCTTCGGCGTTGATGCGGCCGCGCATCGAGGATCACTGGTCGCCGGCGGAGCCACCGCGTGCGTGCTCGCCGGGGGAGTCGATGTGCCCTACCCGCGGTCACACGCCGACCTTCTCGCGCGCATACGCGAGGCCGGAGTGCTCGTCAGCGAGGCTCCGCTCGGCGGCGCTGCGATGCGGCACCGATTCCTCACTCGCAACCGAGTGATCGCCGCTCTCAGTCGCGGCACCGTGCTCGTCGAGGCTGCCGTGCGCTCGGGAGGCCGCTCGACCGTGCGGGAAGCCCGCGAACTCAACCGCGTCGTCATGGCGTTTCCCGGGCCCGTCACGTCGCCGATGTCGGCGGGTTGCCACGCGGTCATTCGCGATGAAGGGGTGCACCTGGTGACATCGCCGCGGGAGATCATCGCGCTCGTCGAGGGGCGTCTGGCCGTCGACGACCCAGGTCACGTCGCGCCGTCCGATGGCCTCGGCTGGCGTGAGCGGCGGGTCCTTGATGCCGTCCCCGCCCGTCGTCCTGCACCCCTCGCGAGCATCGCCCGACTGGCCGGTCTAGGGCTCGCCGAGGCGATGACCGCCCTCGGTGTCCTCGATGCGCTGGGGCTGGTGCAGCGCGCGGGTGAGGGTTGGGCGCGCTGCACGACCTAGCGGGCGCCGACCCGCCCGGCCGGGTCCTGCACCGTTCCGCGGGTGACAGGCGTCAGCATGGAGGCGTGGCCGAGCCTGATATCCCCCCGGGGGACGACTGGGACGAGGTGATCGCACGCTTCCGCGACCACCTCGCCCTTGAGCTCGGGCGCAGCGAACACACCGTGCGTGCCTACATCGGTGACATCGATGCGTTGGCGGATTTCTCCCGTGAGCGCGGCGCCACCCTGGTGAGCGATCTCACCCTGCTCGCGTTGCGCGCCTGGCTCGCCGATCAGGAGCGACGAGGACTCGAGCGCAGCACCCTCGCGCGACGAGCGGCCAGTGCTCGCGTCTTCACCGAGTGGGCCGTCGCCCGCGGCATCCTGGACACCGATGTCGCAGCCCGGCTCGCCTCGCCGAAACGCGCACACCGGCTCCCCTCTGTGCTCACCGCCGACCAGGCTGTCGCGGTGCTCGACGCGGCGAGCGAAGCGGCCGACTCGCCCAGCGGTCTGCGCGATCTGGCCATCCTCGAGACGCTCTACGCCACCGGGATCCGAGTCGGGGAACTGGTGGGCACCGACATAGATGACATCGACATGACCCGCCGCACCCTGAGGGTGCTCGGCAAGGGTGGGCGCGAGCGCACGGTGCCCTTCGGCGTTCCTGCCGAGCAGGCCCTGACCGCATGGTTGCGGGAGGGCCGTCCTGCCTTGGTCGGGAAGGCATCCGGATCCGCTGCATTCCTGGGGGCGCGGGGCGGGCGTATCGACCCGCGCACCGTGCGCGCGGTGGTGCATCGCACCGCGGGGACGGTCGAGGGAGTCGCTGACATCGGTCCCCATGGCTGGCGGCACACCTCGGCCACGCATGTCCTCGAAGGAGGGGCTGACCTGCGTGCGGTGCAGGAGATCCTCGGCCACGCGAGTTTGGCAACCACGCAGATCTACACGCACGTCTCGGTCGAGCGACTGCGCAAGACCTATGAGCAGGCGCATCCGCGGGCGTAGTACGTCAAGGGCTTGAGCACGATGGGCCGGCGCAGCAGCAGGAGCGGATCGGCGTACACGCGTCCGTTCTTCAAGCCCCAGTGGATGCCCCGGGCGTGTGAGTGGGCGCCGGCGACGACGCCTAGTGGATCGCCCACGCGCACGTAGTCGCCGATGTCGACTCCGGCGAGCACCCCTTCGTACGTCGTACGCCAGCCTGTGCGGCCGAGGATCACATGCGGGTGCTCGATGCTCACCACGGGCTTGCCCGCGACACGACCCGCGACGCGGACCACCCCGGGCGCGGGCGCGCGGACGGTCGCGCCGGCTTCGGCCGCGAGGTCGACGCCGCGGTGTCCGGGGGAATAGGGGCCCTGCGGGGCGAGAAAGGGACGCTCGACGACGAGGGGGACCACGGGGGGCTGCCAGGCGGGCGGGGCGCCCGAGGCTGCCCACGAGAGCGGGGCGATCAGGGCGGAGACGAGGGGGAGAGCGAGGGCGGGAAGGGTCATCGGACCACGGTGCGCCCGGGGGGCCGAGGCAGAGAAGGGCATCGGCTGGACCTGGGGATAAGGCAGGGGCGGTGACCCCGTAGACTCACCCACTGGTCCGGGTCCGCCCGGATACATCACGCACCCACCCCTCCGGGGGAGGGCCGTCGGTCCCGGCTCGCCGGGATGGCTCGCACGGGTGCTAGGAGCCGCCGCCAACCGGCGACGGCAAGGAACCGACAGTGGTCGGCGTAGCCGTCCGCGCCCAAGGAGTGCCCCATGGCCGTCGTCACGATGCGCCAGCTGCTCGAGAGCGGTGTCCACTTCGGACATCAGACCCGACGCTGGAATCCCAAGATGAAGCGCTTCATCTTCACGGAGCGCAATGGCATCTACATCATCGACCTGCAGCAGTCGCTGTCCTACATCGACAACGCCTACGAGTTCGTCAAGGAGACCGTCGCACGCGGCGGCTCGATCCTCTTCGTCGGCACCAAGAAGCAGGCCCAGGAGCCCATCGCCCAGCAGGCGACGCGCGTGGGCATGCCCTACGTCAACCAGCGTTGGCTCGGCGGCATGCTCACCAACTTCAACACGGTGCACAAGCGGCTGCAGCGCCTCAAGGAGCTCGAGGGCCTCGAGACCGATCCCTCGGCCGCGGGCCTGACGAAGAAGGAACTTCTCGTCCTCGATCGTGAGCGCGTCAAGCTCGACCGCACCCTCGGCGGCATCCGCGACATGGCGAAGCTGCCTAGCGCCGTGTGGGTCATCGACTCCAACAAGGAGCACATCGCGGTCGGCGAGGCCAAGAAGCTCGGCATCCCCGTGATTTCGATCCTCGACACCAACTGCGATCCCGACGAGATCGACTTCCCGATCCCCGGCAACGACGACGCCATCCGCAGCGTCACGCTCCTCACTCGCGTCATCGCCGACGCTGTGGCCGAGGGCCTCATCGCTCGCGCCGGTCGCGCGACGGCGGCCGCTGAGGGTGACGTCGTGGAGGTCATCGTCGAGGAGCCCCTCGCCGAGTGGGAGCAGGAGCTCCTCGCGGGCGGCGGCACGGCCGAGGTCGTCGTCGAGTCCACCGAGGGCCCCAGCGCCTGACACCACCACGCACGGCCGCGCGCGAGCGCGGTTATGCGGCACGAGCACGCCTCTGCACATCACGAACGAGTCAAAGGGATAGGTCATGGCCACGATCACGGCAGCCGATGTCAAGAAGCTTCGCGACCTCACGGGCGCGGGCATGATGGAGTGCAAGAAGGCCCTGGAGGAATCCGACGGGGACATCGACAAGGCCATTGAGGGCCTCCGCATCTCGGGTGCCGCGAAGGCCGCCAAGCGCGGTGCTGAGCGCACGGCCGCCAACGGGCTCGTGGTGTCTCAGGACAACGTCATGGTCGAGTTGCTGTGCGAGACCGACTTCGTCGCCAAGAGTGAGGACTTCCAGGCGCTCGCCGGCACGATCGTGAGCACAGCAGCGCAGCTGCAGGTGGGCGATCAGGCCGCACTGGCGCAGCAGACGATGACCGACGGGCGCACGGTCGACCAGGCCATCTCCGATCTGGCGGGAATCATCGGCGAGAAGCTCGAGCTCGGCCGCGTGGCCATGCTCAAGGCACCGGTCGCGGTCTACCTCCACAAGCGCGCATCCGACCTGCCTGCGCAGGTGGGCGTGATGGTGGCCTACACGGGCAACGAGGACGACGCGCGCAATGCCGCGATGCAGGTCGCGGCCATGCGTCCCAGCTACGTCACCCGCGACGAGGTGCCGGCTGATGTCGTCGACAACGAGCGACGGATCGCCGAGGCCACGGCCAAGGAGGAGGGCAAGCCCGAGGCTGCCCTGCCCAAGATCGTCGAGGGGCGCGTGCAGGGCTTCTTCAAGGAGTCCGTCCTGCTCGAGCAGCCCTCGGTCATCGACAACAAGAAGACCGTCGGCCAGGTGCTCACCGATGCGGGCACCGAGGTCACGGCCTTCGCCCGCTTCGAGGTCGGCCAGGGCTGAACCCCTGAGACAGGGGGTACGCCGGGGCGCTACGGTCGGGGCCATGGGAGGACCGGTGTCTGAAGGCGGGGTCGTCCAGCCATCGCTCGAGGGCACCATCGACACCTGGCCCGAGGCGCCTGAAGGCGGCTGGGACCGGGTCCTGCTCAAGCTCTCAGGCGAGGCGTTTGCCGGGGACGGCGATCTCGGTGTCGATCCCGATGTCGTGCAGTCGATCGCACGGCAGATCGCCGGCATCGTGCGTGCGGGCACCGAGGTGGCTGTCGTCATCGGTGGCGGCAACTACTTCCGCGGTGCCCAGCTTTCCCAGCGGGGCATGGACCGCGCACGTGCCGACTACATGGGCATGCTCGGCACCGTGATGAACTGCCTGGCCTTGCAGGACTTCCTCGAGAAGCAGGATGTCGAGACCCGCGTGCAGACGGCCATCACCATGGGTCAGGTCGCCGAGGCCTACATCCCTCGCCGCGCGATTCGTCACCTCGAGAAGGGTCGCGTGGTGATCTTCGGTGCGGGTCTCGGTGCACCGTTCTTCTCCACCGACAGCACCGCCGCGCAGCGTGCCCTTGAGGTTGGGGCTCGCATCGTGCTCATGGCCAAGGCGGTCGACGGCATCTACGACGCCGACCCCCGCACGAATCCCGATGCGCGCCGCTTCGAGCGCCTGTCCTACGACGAGGTCCTGGCCCGCGACCTCAAGGTCGCCGACGCGACCGCCATCAGCCTGTGCCGCGACAATGACATGCCCTTGCTCGTCTTTGATCTCCTCGTCGAGGGCAACATCGCTCGCGCCGTACGAGGTGAGAGGATCGGGACGCTGGTGACGCGCACCGATGTGGACTCCGGGAAGGACGGAACGTGAGCGAGCAGGTCGACGAAATCCTCCTCGAAGCAGAGGAGAAGATGGACAAGGCCGTCGAGGTTGCGCGCGAGGACTTCGGCACCATCCGCACCGGCCGCGCCAACCCGGGGATGTTCTCGAAGGTGATGGTCGACTACTACGGCACGCTGACTCCGGTCAACCAGCTGGCCTCCTTCGCGTCCCCCGAGGCGCGCATGATGATCGTCACGCCCTACGACAAGGGCTCGCTCGCCGCGATCGAAAAGGCGATCCGCGATTCAGACCTGGGTGTCAATCCCACCAACGACGGCAACATCATCCGCGTGGTCCTGCCCTCGCTGACAGAGGAGCGGCGCAAGGAATACATCAAGGTCGCCCGGCAGAAGGCCGAGGATGCGCGCATCTCGGTGCGCAACATCCGCCGCCATGCCAAGGAGGCCATGGAGAAGATGGTCAAGGACCATGAGGTCGGCGAGGATGACGCCAAGCGCGGCGAGAAGCACCTCGAGGACGTGACACACAAGACCGTCGCCCATATCGACGAGATCCTCAAGCACAAGGAAGCCGAGCTCCTCGAGGTCTAGTCGATGACCGACACCTCAGGCGCGCAGGACCCGGCGCCCACCCCCAGTCGCGCCGGGCGCAACCTGCCCGCGGCCATCGCGTCTGGAGTCGTGCTTGCCCTGCTCGTCGTCGTGAGCCTCGTCTGGGTGCCCTGGCTCTTCGGCATCCTCACTGCCGCGGCACTGTGCCTGGCCATCTATGAACTCACCACGGCCTTCGCGGGAGCCGGCATCCGAGTCGCGCGCACGCCCGTCTACGCCACGACTCTGATCGGAATGGCGGCCGCCTACGTCTGGGGGACGGAGGCGCTCCTGGTGACGGTGGGCGCGGGCGTCGTCGCCGTACTCATATGGCGCATCCGTCGGGGCACCGATGGCTACCTCAGGGATGCCAGCGCGAGTGTCTTCCTCCTCGGCTACATCTCGCTCATGGGGGGCTTCGCGATGCTCATGCTCGCGGAGCCCGATGGCCCGTGGCGCATCGTGGTCTTCATCCTGCTCACCATCGGCAACGACATCGGCGGCTATGCCACGGGCGTGCTCTTCGGCCGCCATCCCATCGCTCCGCAGGTGAGCCCCAAGAAGTCATGGGAGGGGTTCGCGGGCTCACTCGTCGTGCAGTGCCTCATTGGCGTCGCGGCATTCATCTGGGTCTTCGATGCGCCGTGGTGGCAGGGTCTCATCATGGGTGCCGTGCTCACCGTCACGGCGACAGCCGGGGATTTTGTCGAGAGTGCGATCAAGCGCGACATCGGGGTCAAGGACATGGGGTCGTTCCTGCCGGGCCATGGCGGCATGATGGACCGCCTGGACTCGCTCGTCATCAACGCTTTCGCCGCCTGGGCGCTCTTTGCGCTCTTCCTCGGCCAGGGCTGATGTCACACTGGACCCATGCCCGTTCCCGGTGAGCTGACCCTCGAGGCGCCCCGCAGGGGCAAGCCTCCGGCACATCTCGCAGACCTCGACATGGCTGGGCGTCGCGAGGCGATGCTCGCGCTAGGCCTGCCTGCCTTCCGCGCTGACCAGGCATCGCGCCACTACTTCGGCCGCCTCGCCACGGATCCGCAGGGCTGGACCGACCTGAGCCCGGCGGATCGCGACACCCTGGCGCAGGCGCTTCTCCCGGATCTCCTCACTCCCGTGCGCGAGATGTCGTGCGACGACGGGGCAACGGTCAAGATGCTCTGGAAGTTGCACGATGGCTCGCGCGTGGAGTCCGTGCTCATGGGCTACCGCGACCGGGTGACCATATGCGTGTCCAGCCAGGCAGGCTGCGGCATGAACTGCCCCTTCTGTGCGACCGGGCAGGCGGGACTCACCCGCAACCTGTCGGCCGCGGAGATCGTGGAGCAGGTGATCGCGGGCTCGCGGCTCGTGCGCGACGGTGACTTCCCCGGCAGCCGCGACCGCGTGAGCAATGTCGTCTTCATGGGCATGGGGGAGCCCCTCGCCAACTACAAGGCGCTCATGGGCGCGATCCATCGCATGGTCGATCCCGTGCCCGAAGGGCTCGGTATGTCGGCCCGTGGGATCACGGTGTCCACCGTGGGCCTGGTCCCTCGGATGCGCGAGCTCGCCACCGAAGGCCTGCCGCTGCGACTCGCCGTATCGCTGCATGCGCCAGATGACGAGCTTCGCGACACGCTCGTGCCCATCAACACGCGCTATCCGGTGTCCGAGGTCCTGGATGCGGCATGGCACTACGCCGACGTCACCCGGCGAAGGGTGAGCATCGAATACGCCCTCATCCGGGACGTCAACGATCAGCGCTGGAGGGCCGAATTGCTGGCCAAGCGCCTGCGCGGGCACCTCGTCCATGTCAACCTCATCCCGCTCAACCCCACGCCCGGATCCGCATGGACGGCGTCGGATCCCGACGACGAGCGGGCCTTCGTCCGAGCGCTCGAGGAGGCGGGAGTTCCCGTGACCGTGCGCGATACCCGTGGTCGTGAGATCGACGGAGCGTGCGGGCAGTTGGCGGCCGCGACCCCCTGAGGCCAGGCGGGTCTCTCGCTCGGCCCACGGGGTCCTGGGAGACGATCCCGTGCGCTAGCGTCCGCATCATGGCGCACGTAGGTGACCTGTCGGCCAATGCCGGTGAGGCCGCTCATACCCTCAGCCTGAGCGATCCCGAAGCCTTCTGGCGCGACGCCGCCTCCCTCATCGACTGGGTGACCCCTCCCCAGCAGATCCTCGACGATTCTGCGGCGCCGCTGTATCGCTGGTACGTCGGCGGACAGCTCAACACCTGCGCTAATGCACTGGACCGACACGTCGTGGCGGGCCGAGGGGATCGGGTCGCGCTCATCCATGACAGCGCCTACACCGGTGACGTCACCACGTTGACCTACGCCGAGCTCCTCGACCGGGTGTCGCGCTTCGCCGGAGCCCTGCGTCGCCAGGGGGTGGAGCGTGGTGACCGCGTCATTATCTACCTGCCCATGGTGCCCGAGGCGCTCATCGCGATGCTGGCGTGCGCACGTCTGGGCGCTGTGCACTCGGTGGTCTTCGGAGGATTCGCACCGCCGGAGCTCGCCGCACGCATCGATGACGCCCTACCCAAGGCCATCATCACCGCGTCGTGCGGGATCGAGGGTGGGCGCGTCGTGCCCTATAAGCCCCTGGTCGACGAGGCGCGCCATCTCGCGACGCACAAGGCGGGTGCCTGCATCGTCATGCAGCGACCTCAGCTCGAGGCAGACATGGGGGAGTCAGACATCGAGTGGGGGGACGCCCTCGCTGGCGCTGAGCCCGTCGACCCGGTCGCGGTCGAGGCGACGGATCCTCTCTACATCCTCTACACCTCGGGCACGACGGGGAAGCCGAAGGGCATCGTGCGCGACAACGGGGGGCACGCCGTGGCCATGGCGTGGAGCCTGCCGAATGTCTACGGCATCGGCCCAGATGATGTCTGGTGGGCCGCTTCGGATGTCGGCTGGGTGGTGGGCCACTCCTACATCGCGTACGCCCCACTCATCACCGGATGTACGACCGTCATGTACGAGGGCAAGCCGGTCGGCACACCTGATGCCGGAGCCTTCTGGCGTGTCATCGAGGAGCACGGGGTCAACTCACTCTTCACGGCTCCCACAGCAATCCGTGCGATCAAGAAGGAGGATCCGCGCGGAGAGCACATGGCAAGCCGTGATCTCAGCAGTCTGCGGTGCCTCTTCCTTGCCGGAGAGCGACTCGATCCCGACACCTACGCGTGGTCGACCGAGCACCTGGGGATCCCCGTCGTGGACAACTGGTGGCAGACCGAGACGGGCTGGCCCATCGCATCGAGCATGCGTGGATTGGATCCCCTGCCCCTCAAGGTGGGATCCCCCTCACGGCCGGTGCCCGGCTACGACGTGCGCGTCCTCGACGAGCACGGGCACCAGGTCGAGCCGCTCGCGGAAGGCAACATCGTGATCCGGTTGCCCCTGCCGCCCGGTGCGCTCCCGACTCTGTGGGGTGACGACGAGCGCTACATCTCGTCCTATCTGTCCGCCTTCCCCGGCTTCTACACCACCGGTGATGGCGGGCACGTCGATGAAGACGGTTATCTCTACGTCATGGGCCGCACCGACGACGTGATCAACGTCGCCGGCCACCGTCTCACCACCGGGTCCCTTGAAGCCGCCGTTGCTGGCCACCCCGCGGTCGCCGAGTGCGCCGTCATCGGAGTGCACGATGAGATCAAAGGCCAGGTGCCCCGCGCGTTCGTCGTACTCAAGGCGGGAGCCGAGCCCGACCCGGAGGAGTTGCAGCACGAGATCATTGCCCTCGTGCGCGACACCGTGGGCCCTGTGGCGGCCCTACGCGACGTGCGCATCGTCCCCGGGCTGCCCAAGACGCGGTCGGGCAAGATCCTGCGCAGGTCCATGCGGGCGATTGCCGATGGTCGCGACGAGCCGGTGCCGTCGACCATCGAGGACCCGCGTGTCCTGGAGGCGCTCGCGCCGCTGCTGCGAGGTGACGCGTGAAGGGGCCGCTGGACGGCATTGTCGTGGCCGACTTCAGCCGCGTGCTCGCCGGTCCCTACGCCACCATGCTGCTCGCCGATCTTGGTGCTGAGGTCGTCAAGGTCGAGCGGCCCGGACACGGTGACGACACCCGTGCCTGGGGGCCGCCCTACACCGAGCAGGGTCAGTCCACCTACTTCGCCGGGGTGAATCGCAACAAGTCCACCCGAGCGATCGATCTGAGCTCGCCCGAGGGACGCGATGAGGCGCGCGATCTTGCCCTGGCTGCCGACGTCCTCGTGGAGAACTTCAAGCCGGGTGCACTGGATCGCATGGTCTTGGGCTACGCCGAGCTAGCACGCCAGCACCCCGGCCTTGTCTACTGCTCGATCACGGGATTCGGTGCCGGTGCCGGTCGCGACCTGCCCGGCTACGACCTCCTCGTGCAGGCGATGGGTGGCCTGATGAGCATCACCGGCCCCGGCCCCGGCGAGCCCACGAAGGCGGGAGTGGCGCTGGTGGATGTGATCACCGGCCTTCACGCGACCGTCGGGATCCTCGCTGCCCTGCACCACCGTGATACGACGGGCGAGGGTCAGCGTGTGGAGGTGAACCTGCTGTCGTCGCTGCTCTCCGCACTCGTCAATCAGGCTTCAGGCTACGTCGCTGCGGGCGTCGTACCCGGCATCCTTGGCAATGCTCACCCCTCCATCGCTCCCTACGACGTGTTCTCGACTGCTGACCGCCCCCTTGTCGTCGCCGTCGGCAACGACGGGCAGTTCGCGGCACTGGTGACCGAACTCGGCGCACCCGAGCTCGCAACCCATCCCGACTACGCCACCAACCCGGCCCGAGTGGCACATCGGGAAGAGCTCAAGGCACGTCTCGAGGTGCTGATGGCGCCATCCGGCGCCGATGAATGGCAACGACGCATCACGCAGGCAGGGGTGCCGTGCGGGCCGATCAACGATCTGGCCCAGGCGTTCGCGCTCGCGTCCTCACTCGGCCTGCAGCCCATCGTGGAGGTGGATGGCACCCCCACCGTGGCTCACCCGATCACCCTGAGCCAGTCGCCGGCGACGTATCGCAGCGGTCCGCCCGACCTGCCGTCCGACTAGCGGAAGGCGGGGATGCCCGTCAGTGCCTGGCCGATGATGAGCGTGTGCATCTCGTTGGTGCCCTCGTAGGTGAAGACCGACTCGAGGTTGTTCATGTGTCGGATCACCGGATACTCGAGCGTGATGCCGTTGCCGCCGAGGATGGACCGGCACTCGCGGGCGATGGCGAGGGCTTCGCGGGCGTTGTTGAGCTTGCCGAGGCTCACCTGCTCGGGCGTGATCGCGTGCTCATCCTTGAGTCGACCGAGGTGAATCGCCAGCAGCATGCCCTTGCCGAGCTCGAGCGTCATGTCGGCGAACTTCTGCTGCGTCATCTGGTAGCCGGCGATCGGCTTGTCGAACTGCTCGCGGTCAATCGCGTAGCTCAGCGCCGTCTCCAGGCAGTCGCGTGCGGCCCCGAGCGTGCCGTAGGCGATGCCGAAGCGCGCCTCGTTGAGGCAGGCCAGCGGCCCCTTGAGTCCGCGTACGCCCGGAAGCATGGCCGATGCGGGGAGCCGGAGATTGTCGAAGACGAGCTCGGCCGTGACCGAGGCGCGCAGCGACATCTTCTTGTGGATTTCACGGGCGGAGAAGCCGGGGGTGTCCGTGGGGACGACGAAGCCCCGGATGCCGTCGTCGGTCTGCGCCCACACGATCGCGACGTCGGCGACGGTGCCGTTGGTGATCCACATCTTGGAGCCGTTGAGCACCCAGTCGTCTGAGTCGCGCTTGGCCGCGGTGCGCATGCCAGAGGGATTGGATCCGAAGTCGGCCTCGGTGAGCCCGAAGCATCCGATGGCCTCGCCCTTGGCCATGCGCGGGAGCCACTCCTCCTTCTGCTCCTCCGAGCCGAAGGCGTGGATGGCGTACATCGCGAGCGATCCCTGCACGCTGACGAGCGAGCGGATCCCGGAGTCCCCAGCCTCGAGCTCCATGGCCGCCAGTCCGTAGGACACGGCGTTGGTGCCGGCGCAGCCGTAACCTTCGAGGTGCATACCGAGTACGCCGAGTTCGCCGAACTCGCGCGCGAGTTCCCGCGCCGGGATCGTGCCTGCTTCGAACCAGTCGGCAACCTCGGGCTTGATGCGGCGCTCCACGAAATCGCGGACGACGTCGCGGATTGCGCGCTCCTCCTCGGTGAGCATGCCGTCGATGGCGAAGAGCTCGAGGGGCAGGCGGGGCGTGCTACTCACGGATCCTCCGAAGGTTCGTGCCGGACTTCCCGGTAGGGCCAGTATCCCTCAAGGCGGCGAGCCCGCCCCCCGGCCTCGCGGGGAATCCCAGGGTCAGGTCCCTCGAACCCGGGCCATAGGCGAGGATGTGCCCCATGCCTCTCCTGTCCCGCCTGCGCGTCCCCCGCGACCTGGACCCCTCCTCCCGTGCGGGCCTCATGCTCGCCGCAGTGAGCGTAGGCCTCTCCTACCAGCCCAATCTCCTCACGCGTAAGAGCGTCGACCAGGGCATCATCACGGGCGTCTCAGGCCTGGCCGCCTACACCTGGGGCACATCGGCGCACAGTGCGCTGAGCGCCCTGGGTACTCGGGTGGGCGGACGCCGCGGCCAGGTGGCCGGCGATGCGCTCGTGGTGCTTGGCTCCGTGGCCGCCAATCGCCTCCTTGCCTGGCGCGAGCATGAGCCTGCGTGGCGGTCGTGGGCACGGCTCGGCGCGGGCGCCATGGCGGCAGCGGCCGCGACGGGTATGGCTTCGCGCGTCATCGAGGAGATCCCGAGCACGCCGATGCGCATCGCGGCGACGACCGGAAGTGTCGCCGCACTGGGAGGCGGCGTCTATGGCATGACTCGGCTCTTCGGTCAGCAGATCGGTGCGGCCGAACTCGAATCCTTCCGCTCCTCTCGGGACGACGGCCTCGGTGGCGTGGTTCGGGCGATCAAGGAGATCGCAACCGGTGAGCCGGAGGACCTCAACCAGGACCAAGACCTCACCGTCAATCCGATGGTGGCCACCGGCATCGGCATTGCCGTCACGGGCACCCTGCTCAGCCTGGCGGCCGTGGAGTCCCGGGTGACGCGCCTCTGGGGGCGCGGTGTCGCCTCGCTCTTCGGCGGTACGCCGGAGGACCATGCCACCGTGGCGCGCGGCCTCACCGCGGTGGCCACCGTGGTTGCGGGTGGCCTGGCTCTGAAGTTCGTCGATCGCGAGCTGGGCAACGCCGGCGAGGGCATGGAGCTCGCCCATGCGACGCCCCCGGACATCCCTGAGATCACGGGCTCTCCCGCGTCCGGCCGCTCGTGGTCGGACCAGAGTCGCGAGGGACGCCGTTGGCTGAGCATGGTGCTGCGCCCCGACACGATTTCTGCCGTCATGGGGGAGCCGGCGCAGCAGCCGATCCGCGTCTACGCGAGCCTACAGAGCGCGACGACCAACGAGGGGCGCGCGCAGGTGCTCCTGGACGAGATCGATCGCACGCATGCGCTGGAGCGTCCCTACGTCGCACTGTGGTCGCCCACCGGATCCGGATATGTCAACTACGTCGGTTGCGAGACCTTCGAGTACCTCACCCGCGGTGACTGCGCGAGCGTCGCCATCCAGTACTCCGTGCTCCCCTCGTCGCTGTCGCTCACCGACGTCAAGCGTGGCACCGACCAAACGCGCATGGTCTTCGCTGGGATCGCCCAGCGATTGGCCGCCATGCCCCCGGAGAAGCGGCCCCGTGTCTTCCTCTTCGGAGAGAGCCTCGGCTCCCAGGTGAGCGAGGAGATGTTCGAGGGAATGGGGGTATTCGGTCCCGAGAGCCTCGGTCTGGAGGCAGCGCTGTGGATCGGCACTCCTGAGGCGACGAAGTGGCGCCAGCAGATCTGGGGCGACCGATCGATAGCGGAGGCGCCCGGTGTGGGGCCCGGCGATATCTACCTGCCCCGTTGGGTGGGTGACTGGACAGCGCTCCCGGCGGAGGAGCGTGCGCGCGTGCGCTACCTCTTGCTGCAGAACGGTGACGACCCCATCCCGAAGTTCTGGGTCCAGGTCCTCTACAAGAGACCGGCGTGGCTCGGCCCGTGGGGCAAGCGGCCGCCTGGCTCGCCGAGGCACACCATCTGGTGGCCCGTCACCACCTTCTTCGCGACGTTTATCGACATGCTCAACGCGCTGTCACCTACCCCCGGAGTCTTCGTCGAGGGCGGTCACGATTACCGACTCGAGTTGCCGCAGACGCTGCGCGAGGTCTGGAGACTGGAGTGCTCCGAGGAGCAGATGGCGGGCATGCAGCAGGCGCTGCGCAGGCGTGAGCTCGGCTGGGAGGCCAAGCGGCGCTGGATGGAGGCCGAGGCTGTCGTCGGTCCCGAGGCACGCGCTGAGAAGGAGCACAAGGTGCTCGACGACGTCGCCACCTGGATCGGGGCGACGTCGGTGACTCCCGAGGACGTCCAGAAGATCATCGACACGGACTGCCAGCCCACCTAGCCGTCATTGCGGTTTTCGCCAGTAAACGTGACTTTGCCGTGTAAGGAAGTCGCGATTACTGGCGAAAAGCGGCTGATCTAGCCGAGGAAGCGAGCGAAGACCCGGGCGCGTAGCGCAGGGCGACCCGTGCGGGTCTCGACACCGTCCGCCGAACCCATCACGCGCAGTCCCATGTTGACGCCGAGCCAGCGCATGGGCTCCGGCTCCCAGTCGGGCGAGATGTGGCCCACCCAGGGCAGCGAGGTGAGCTCGGTCTCGCGTCCGCCGATGAGGTCGGCCAGCGTGCGCCCGGCGAGATGCGAGGTGCCCACGCCGTCGCCGACGTAGCCACCCGCCCATGCCATGCGGGTGACGGGGTCGAGCCCGACGGAGGCGCACCAGTCGCGCGGGATGCCGAGGGGACCGCCCCAGGAGTGGGTGACGACGTGGCCCGAGACGGCGGGGAAGAGGTCCACGAGTGTGCGCCAGAGATCGGCGAAGACGGCGGGCTCGCGATCGAATTCCGGGCGGATGTCCGAGCCAAAGTGGTAGGGCGCCCCCCGGCCGCCGAATGCGAGCCGATCGTCCGCCGTGCGCTGGCCATAGATGACCAGGTGGCGACCGTCGGAGAAGGTCGGCCGGGTCTGCAGTCCAATGGCATCCCACACGTCCTTGCCGAGGGGCTCGGTCGCGATCATGAGTGAGTAGACGGGTGCGATCGCCCGCGCATACCCCGGCAGGCGCGGTGTGTATCCCTCCGTGGCCCGCACCACGTGGCGAGCCCGTACGCGACCGCGCGGCGTGCGCACGAAGCCAGGGCGCATCTCTGTGACGGGCGAGTGCTCGTGGATCACCCCGCCTCGCTCGACGACGGTCTTCGCAAGGTGGCGCACGAGGCGGGCGGGGTGGATCGCGGCGCAGTGCGGGGTGTACGACGCGCCGATGACATCGGTAGCCGCGAGAAGGCGACCCGCCTCCTCGGCATCGAGGAGGCGGTAGTCCTCCTCGCCGAATCCCCAACGACGCCACTCAGCGATCTCCTCCTGGGCGCGCTGCCACTGCAGGGGAGTGCGCGCCGCGACGATGGTGCCGCCCTTGGCCCACTGGATATCCCAGCCTTCGGACTCCGAGACGCGCCCAATGTCGTCGACGGTGTCGTGCATCGCGCGCTGCAGACGGATGGCACTCTCTCGGTCGCTCATCCCCGCGACCTTTGCCACGCTCGCAGGAAAGAGCGCGGAGCACCAGCCGCCATTGCGCCCACTGGCTCCGAATCCCGCGTGCTCCGCCTCCAGCAGCGTCACGCGAATGCCCGGCTCCTGGTTGAGCAGGTAGTAGGCGGTCCACAGCCCGGTGTAGCCCGCGCCCACGATGACGACGTCGGCCTCGGCGTCACCATCGAGGGGCTTACCCAGCGGTGTCGTGAGGTGCTCGGGAAGCGTGTCCCACCACAGCGACGTCATCCGCGACTCCAGGTGCGCATGTAGTCGGGGAGCGGTACGCCGCTGGCGAGGTCGTCCGCAACGGGCTCGCCCAAGGACTCGACGATGGGCACGCACCCGGCCCAGATCTTGGAGTACACCGGATC
Source organism: uncultured bacterium (assembly GCA_903954205.1). Lineage (GTDB taxonomy): Bacteria > Actinomycetota > Actinomycetes > S36-B12 > S36-B12 > Mxb001. The sequence continues at coordinate 17,957 of CAJBMR010000228.1, forward strand.
GACGAGGTCGGCGTCGGTGTCATCCGGCGGGCCGTCACTCACCTTGACGGAGATCTCATCGAGGAGCAGCGCCAGAGTGATCGTCGCCTTGAGTTCTTGCGGGAGGGGATGGCGCGCCTCGGTCGTGCGTCCGGGCATCAGGCTCTCCGACAGGTCAAGTAGCGCGGCGACCTCCTCATCACCCTCGAGTCGGCGGCAGGTGCCGAGGGCCATCACGGTGCGGTAGTGCATGGAGGATTCGAAGAGGCTGCGGGACAGCACAAGGCCGTCCAGAAGCGTGACGGTGAGGCACGTGGGGGCACCGTCTGCGAGTGTGCGGAACAGGCGGGATGCACTCGAACCATGGAAGATCACCTCGTCGCCGCGGCGCGCGTAGCCGACGGGCACGACGTAGGGCTGGCCATCGGTGACCACTGCGACGTGGGCCATGAGCCCGGCGTCGAGGATGGCGTAGGCGATCTCGCGATCGACCACGGTCTTCTCGGGCAGGCGCTTGATTTGCGTGCGAGAGGTCGATCCAGGGGCGGGTAGTGCCGTCATAGTTGGTTGCCAGCCTCGGTGAGGACGGTGCGCAGGATCTGCTCGATCTCGTCGAAGTGAGACTGGTCGCAGATGAGCGGCGGCGACAGCTGGATGACCGGGTCGCCGCGGTCGTCGGCACGGCAGTAGAGGCCGTTGTCGAAGAGAGCCTTGTCGAGGTAGCCGCGCAGCAGTCGCTCGGACTCCTCATCGCTGAACGTCTCGCGAGTCTCCCGGTCCTTGACCAGCTCGATGCCGTAGAAGAAGCCCGCACCGCGTACGTCACCGACGATGGGCAGGTCGTAGAGGCGCTCGAGGGTTGTCCGGAACGCGGCCTCGTTGTCGCGCACGTGCTGCAGGAGCCCCTCGCGCTCGAAGAGGTCGAGGTTGGCCAGGGCCACTGCACTGGCGACGGGGTGGCCGCCCCAGGTGTAGCCGTGGAGGAAGGAGTTGGTGCCGTGCCGGAAGGGCTCGAAGAGCCGGTCACTGGCGATCATGGCGCCGGCTGCGGCGTAGCCCGATGTCATGCCCTTGGCGCAGGTGATGATGTCGGGCTGCACACCGAAGCGATTGACGGCGAAGATGTCGCCGATGCGTCCGAACGCCGTGATGGTCTCGTCGGCGACGAAGAGTACGTCGTACTCGTCGCAGATCTCCCGGACGCGCTCGAGATACCCCGGCGGGGGAGGAAAGCAGCCACCTGAGTTCTGCACGGGCTCGAGGAAGACGGCCGCGACTGTCTCGGGGCCTTCGAATTCGATGGCCTCGCGGATGCGCTCGGCGGCCCAGAGCCCGAAGGCCTTCTCGTCGTAGCGGTACTCCTCGGGAGCACGGTAGAAGTTGGTGTTGGGCACCTTGATCCCCGTGGGCACGAGTGGCTCGAAGTACTTCTTCGCACCCGTGAGGCCGGTGATGGACAGTGCTCCGTGGGGAGTGCCGTGGTAGGCGATATTGCGGCTGATGACCTTGTGCTTCATCGGCTTGCCGGTGAGCTTGAAGTACTGCTTGGCGAGCTTCCACGCGCTCTCGACCGCCTCACCACCGCCGGTGGTGAAGAAGACCCGGTTGAGGTCTCCCGGCGCGTAATGCGCGAGGCGCTCCGCAAGCTCGATCGCACGCGGGTGGGCGTAGGACCAGATGGGGAAGAAGGCCAGTTCCTCGGCCTGCTTGGCAGCGGCGGCCGCCAACTCCTTGCGGCCGTGGCCCGCCTGGACGACAAAGAGGCCCGCGAGGCCGTCGAGGTAGCGACGCCCCTGGTCGTCCCACACGTAGGCGCCTTCACCGCGCACCATGATGGGCACGTGCCCCTGTCCGGTCTCGTAGATGGAGTGCCGGGTGAAGTGCATCCATAGGTGACGCTCAGCGGATGCAGCCATGCGATCGTCGCCGGGCTCGGTGACGAATTGCGGAGTGATGGTCATCGTGTTCCCCATGTGTAGATCTGCTTGCGGAGTTGGAGGTAGACGAAGGTCTCGGTGCGCTTGACGCCCGGGATCGGACGGATGTGGCGATTAAGGATCTCCAGCAGGTGATCGTCGTCCTCGGCGACGACCTCGGCCATGAGATCGAACCCGCCCGCGCAAATCACGAGGTAGTCGACTTCAGCGAGCGCCTCGACCTCGGCCGCGACGGCTTCGAGATCGCCCTCGACAGTGATGCCGATCATGGCGGCCCGGGGGAATCCCACCTGCAGGGGATTTGTGACCGCGACCACCTGCATCACGCCCGAGTCGATGAGGCGCTGCACGCGATGGCGGACCGCTGCCTCCGAGAGGCCCACCGCCTTGCCGATGGCGGCGTAGGGACGGCGACCGTCCTGCTGCAGCTGCTCGATGATGGCCTTCGAGACGTCGTCGAGTGGGGGAGCGGCGCGTTCGCCGTCGCGAGCGAGTCGAAGGCGGGCCATAGGGCCAGACTAGGCAGGGACCACACCTCAAAGCAAGGGAATTCGTCGCGTGAGTCCCCTCTCACCATCGGATTTCGTCGTGAATTAGGGGGGCGCGCTACGGGATTGGGCGTCGGCGCTACCGTGAACCTCCGATCGGTCGCGGTGACCGGTCACCTGAGACAAAGGAAGCGCTGTGAGCGACAAGCGGGTGCTGAACAACGTGATCGGGGGCGAGCGCGTGCCCTCCATGAGTGGGCAGACGCAGGACCTCGTCAATCCCTCCACGGGCGAGGTGTTCGCCTCCGCCCCCGTATCCGGGCCGGAGGATATCGATCGTGCGTATGCGGTCGCAGCCACGGCGTTCGACGAGTGGCGCGATTCGACGCCGTCGGAGCGGCAGAAGGCCCTCCTCGCGATTGCCGACCTCTTCGAGGAGCACGGCGAGGAGTTGGTGGCCCTCGAGAGCGAGAACACCGGCAAGCCGATCGCGGTGACGATGTCGGAGGAGATCCCTCCCATGGTCGACCAGATTCGCTTCTTCGCAGGGGCTGCACGCGTGCTCGAAGGCCGGGCCGCGGGCGAGTACATGAAGGGCTTCACGTCGATGATTCGTCGTGAGCCCGTCGGCGTCATCGGCCAGGTCACCCCGTGGAACTACCCCATGATGATGGCGGTCTGGAAGTTCGCCCCGGCGATCGCCGCAGGCAACACCGTGGTCCTCAAGCCCTCAGACACCACTCCGGTATCCACGGTCCGTATGGCCGAACTCATCACCGACGCCGGCATCCTGCCCCCGGGAGTCCTCAACGTCGTCACGGGCGACCGTGACACCGGGCGCGCGCTCGTGTCGCATCCCACCCCCCAGATGGTGGCCATCACCGGCTCCGTCCGGGCGGGCATGGAGGTCGCCGGCGAGGCAGCCCGCGACGTCAAGCGCGTGCACCTCGAGCTCGGTGGCAAGTCGCCCATCGTGATCTTCGATGACGCCGACGTCGAGGCCGCTGCCGAGTGGCTTGCGGTGGCGGGCTACTTCAACGCCGGTCAGGACTGC
>CAJBMR010000229.1 GCA_903954205.1 uncultured bacterium
AGTCCTTCTCGCTCGACTTCGGCGAGGACGAGGGCGACGAGAGCGATCTCATGGCGCGTCCGCCGGTCGTGACCGTCATGGGCCACGTCGACCACGGCAAGACCAAGCTGCTCGACGCGATCCGCAAGACGAATGTCGTCGCTGGCGAGGCCGGTGGGATCACCCAGCACATCGGCGCCTACCAGATCATCGCCCACCCCGGCGAGGCAGAGCGTCCCATCACCTTCATCGATACGCCGGGCCACGAGGCATTCACCGCCATGCGCGCCCGCGGCGCGCAGGTGACGGATATCGCCGTGCTCGTCGTCGCCGCCGATGATGGCGTCAAGCCGCAGACGATCGAGGCACTCAACCATGCCCAGGCCGCTCAGGTGCCCATCGTCGTGGCCGTCAACAAGGTCGACAAGGAGGGTGCCGACCCCTCGAAGGTCCGCGGCCAGCTCACCGAGTTCGGTCTCGTCGCGGAGGAGTACGGCGGCGAGACGATGTTCGTCGATGTCTCTGCTGTCAAGGGCACCGGCATCGACGAGCTGCTCGAGGCGATCCTGCTCACCGCTGACGCGGCGCTCGATCTGCGCGCCAATCCGAGCCAGGATGCCCAGGGCGTGGCTATCGAGGCGCACCTGGACCGCGGGCGCGGCCCCGTGGCCACCGTGCTCGTGCAGCGCGGCACGCTGCGCCCCGGTGACTCCATCGTCGCGGGCGATGCCTACGGGCGCGTGCGCGCAATGCTGGATGAGGACGGCAACACGGTCGATGAGGCGCTGCCTTCGCGTCCGGTGCAGGTCCTCGGCCTGACCTCAGTGCCCGGCGCCGGTGACACCTTCCTCGTGGTCGAGGAGGATCGCACCGCACGGCAAATCGCCCAGACGCGCCAGGCACGCGAGCGCAATGCGCAGCTCGCCAAGTCTCGCGCACGGCGCACCCTCGAGGACTTCCTCAAGAGCCTGGAGGAGGGGGAGCTGCGCGAACTCAACCTCATCCTCAAGGGCGACGTCTCCGGCTCGGTTGAGGCCCTCGAGGACGCCCTGCTCAAGATCGAGGTGGGCGATGGCGTCTCGCTCCGCGTGATCCACCGCGGTGTCGGTGCGATCACCAAGAGCGACGTCACCCTCGCGAGTGCCTCGGATGCCGTGGTGGTCGGCTTCAACGTCCGACCCGAGGGCAAGGTCGCGGAGTTCGCCGCCCAGGAGGGCGTGGATGTCCGCTTCTACTCCGTCATCTACCAGGCCATCGACGAGATCGAGGCAGCCCTGCGCGGCATGCTCAAGCCGGAGTTCGAGGAGGTCCAGCTCGGCACCGCAGAGGTGCGCGAGGTCTTCAAGTCCTCGAAGTTCGGCACGATCGCTGGTTGCCTCGTGCGCAGTGGCGAGATTCGGCGCAACACCAAGGCGCGACTGGTGCGCGATGGCGCGGTCGTGGCCAACGACCTCTCCATCGCTACCCTGCGCCGCTTCAAGGACGACGTCACCGAGGTCCGCGAGGGCTTCGAGTGCGGCATCAACCTAGGCACCTATGGCGACGTCAAGGTCGATGACGTCATCGAGACCTACGAGATGCGCGAGAAGGCCCGCGCCTAGGCCTGCTCACGTGTTCGTGGCGACGTGCGAGATAGATGTCTTCATGGGCGGTGCCTCGGGCAAGAAGTGCG
>CAJBMR010000230.1 GCA_903954205.1 uncultured bacterium
ATCTCGTTGCGGAAGCTCTTGCCCGTCTGGCCGATGCCGAAGGGCGGCTTCTTGCGGGCGGCATTCATCACATTGAGGTAGTTGACGAAGATGCCCTGCGCGGTCTCCGGTCGCAGGTAGTGCACCGAGCCCGCATCCTCCACTGGGCCCACGGCCGTGCGGAGCATGCCATTGAAGTCGCGCGGCTCGGTGAAGTCACCCTTCGTCCCGCAATTGGTGCAAACGATCTCGAGCAGGCCACCCTCGGGAGCTCGGCCGTGCTTCTCCTCGAACGCCTCGATGAGTTGATCGGCGCGCCAGCGCTTGTGGCACTTCTTGCACTCCGTGAGCGGATCGACGAAGGCCGAGACGTGCCCGGACGCCTCCCAGACCTGCGGGGCGAGGATCACCGAGGAGTCCAGGCCCACCACGTCATCGCGACCGCGCACGACGGCCTGCCACCACTGGCGCTTGATGTTCTCTTTGAGTTCTACGCCGAGCGGGCCGTAGTCCCAGGCGGAGCGGGTGCCGCCGTAGATCTCGGATGAGGGGAAGACGAATCCCCTGCGCTTGCTCAGATTGACGACGGCATCAACGCGATCGGCCATGAATCCACTCCGGCTGGTTGTCGGCGGACAAGTCCGGCAGGGACTGCCGGACGGGGACCTTCACCTTAGCGAGCGTCGAGTTGTCGCTGCGCTTCGGCCTCATCGATGGAGTCGAGGTCGATGTAGTGCCAGCGCAGGTCTCGACGGGCGAGGGGTCGATCGATGGCCACGATCTCGTCGTAGAGCGCCTGCAGGCCCGCTTCGGCCTGCCTCGGGCAGACCGGCACGGCGAGCACAAGACGGGTCGTACCCGCTTCGCGAAGTGCGCCGCCGACAAGCCGGGCTGCCGTGCCGGTCTCGACACCGTCATCGACGACGATGACCTCGCGGCCGACCACATCCGGCACCTGCGTGACGCGCGGCTCACCTTCACGATCGACCGAGACACCCACGACTGGAAGACCGCAAGCATCTGCGAGCGGCATCGCGACCGGGACACCGTGCGGAAGGATCGCCACGAGCAGCGGCTCGTGCATCGCGGCCACGGAGTCTCCAAGGGCAGTGGCGAGTTGGCGCCCGGCATCCGCGCGATCAGCGAAGCCGGTCATGACGGCGCGGGCGGGACGACGTCTGCGGACGCGTGACCGAGGCGCACCGTGCCAGCGTCGGCAGCGAGTGCACCGGGGGCGTCGGCCGCGCCGCGTGCGTCACGCACGTGAAGCGCCTCGAACGCCGTGGGCTCATCGATCGCCTGGGAGATCACCGGCACGACGGCGACCTTCACGTCGTACGCAGAAAGCGCCCGCCTATACGAGCCCACGGTGTCCCACCCCATGTGCAGCACCACCAGCTCGGGGTCATCGATAGCCCGGCAGATCTCGGCCGAGCGGAACCCCTCCTTGGCGGCCAGGACAGCCACCGACTCACGCAGGGCCGCCATCAGTCCGGCGACATCCGGCGAACGAAAGCGCAGTAGCGCCATGAACCCGGGGGTGGGACCCACGTCCTCTGCTGGCAGCATGCCTCTCACCGTAGTTAAGGTGGGAAGCGGACGAGAGCGAGGGATCACCATGGCTGCACGTGACAAGCGCCCCGGCGTGCGCGGGCCGCGTGGCCCCCAGGGCTCCGGGCAGCCGTCATCGCCCTCGCCGGCTCCCCGGCCTTCCCAGGACCTCTCCCCACTTCAGCGCGTGAGCCTGCCGCTTCTCACGAGGCTCAGCCGGGTCCCCAAGTGGGCCGTGGTCGTGGTGCTCGCCGTCCTGCTGGTCTTCGGCATGATTCAGACCGGATCCCTCGCGTGGCTCGGGGCCCTCATCCTCGGCCTGCTCACCCTCTTCTTCCTCTGGCTCCTCGTCCTCTCCTGGCCCGCGATCCCTGCAAGTGGGCGGCTCCTGAGGGGCGTCGTGGTCGTGGCTCTGGCCGGCGTCACCGTGCTCAAGGCCATGGGCCGAATCTGATCGTCCGGGATCCTGCAATTTGAATTGACAATCATGTTCATTTAGACCACGATGCTGGATATGCGCTTCTCCCTCGCCACCCCCGTCCTTATCGGCACCCTGACCCTCGCCCTCGCCGCGTGCGGAGGCTCAGGCTCCGACGGCGGAGCATCCCCAACGGGCACCGGAGGGTCCGCCTCAGGCAACCCTCTGCGCGTCGTCGCCGGCTTCTACCCCTTGGCATACGCCGCCGAGCAAGTCGGTGGTGACGCCGTCGAGGTCATCAACCTCACCCCGCCCGGTGGCGAAGCACACGACCTCGAACTCAGCCCCCAGCAGGTCGCCGAGATCGGCGAGGCAGACCTGATCCTCTACATCCCCGGCTTCCAGCCCGCGCTCGATGAGGCGATTGAGCAAGTAGCGCCGGACCGCGCGCTCAACGTGACCGAAGCCCTCGCGCTGCTCCCGGCCGAGGACCACGCCCAGGAAGAGGAAGCCGCTCACGCCGACGAGGGCGGGCACGGGAGCCTCGACGGAGATCCGCACGTATGGCTCAATCCATTGAACATGGCGACGATCGGCGACGAGATTGCGTCACGGCTGACCGCGCTTGATTCAGCAGGTCCGTTTGCCGCGGGATCGCAAGCATTCACCGCCTCGATGAACACGCTCAATGATGAGTGGGCTCAGGGCACAGCCGAGTGCCGCAGCCGAGACCTCGTCGTCAGCCACGAGGCCTTTGGGTATCTCGCCCAGCAGTACGACTTCGCGCAGATCGGGATCGCCGGGCTCACTCCCGATGCCGAGCCTTCGCCGGCGCGCCTGGCCGAGGTCGCCGACCTCGTGCGCGAGCGCGGGATCACGACCATCTACTACGAGACCCTGGTCGATCCAGCGGTAGCCGAGACACTCGCGGCGGAGACAGGCGCCACGACGGCTATCCTCGACCCCCTCGAGGGTCTTCTCGAGGGATCGACCGAAAGCTACGTCACCGTGATGCAGGCCAACCTCGAGCAGGTGCGGACTGGTCAGGGGTGCAGCTGATCGAACGAGGGGAGACGTGCCGTGAGCACCGCCCTCGATTGTCGTGATGTCTGCATCGACATCGAGGCGTCCTGCATCCTGAGCAACGTCAACCTGGTCGTCGAGCAGGGTGAGTTCGTCGCGGTCCTGGGCGCCAACGGCTCGGGCAAGACCACCCTCATGCGCGCCATCCTCGGACTGCTTCCCCTCACCAGCGGACAGATCGACGTCTTTGGCACGCCTATCGCGCGATTCCGCGATTGGCCCCGCCTCGCCTACGTCCCCCAGCGCCTCCACTCGGCAGGAGCTGTGCCCGTTTCGGTTCACGAGGTGGTGGGTGCCGGTCTGATCTCACCGCACCAGCGACTCCCCCGGCGCGGTGATCGACGTCGTGTCGAGGAGGCACTGGCGCAGGTAGGCCTGGCGGATCGCCGCCGCGATCGCTTTGACTCCCTCTCCGGTGGCCAACAGCGTCGCGTGATGATCGCCGCTGCACTGGCCAAGGACGCCGAGATGTACGTCCTCGACGAACCCACGGCGGGCGTGGATGCCGAAAGCCAGCAGAGCATCTCCGAGACGTTCGGGAAGATGCGCGAGCGCGGCCGGACCATCCTGCTGGTCACCCATGAGCTCGGCCCTTTCGCCGCTCTCGCCTCCCGCATCGTGGTGCTCGGGTCGCCTCGAGGCGAGACAGCCACCGTGCTCTACGACGGCCCACCGCCCGTGCCCGACCACTTGCTCGAGAGGGTCTGGCACCACAGCGAGGACGTCGTCATGCGCGCGACCGAACCCGGCGTCCTCGAGCCTGGGGCCGGCTGACATGGGCATGTTCGGATACGACTTCATGCAGCGCGCCCTCGTAGCAGCCGCCCTCATTGGCCTTATCGCCCCGCTCATCGGCGTCTTCCTCGTCCAGCGTCGCCTCGCGCTGCTCGGCGACGGCATGGGCCATGTCGCGCTCACGGGAGTAGGCCTCGCC
>CAJBMR010000231.1 GCA_903954205.1 uncultured bacterium
CATCTCGGATTCGCTCATGCCCTTGACGTCAGCGAGGGAGATCCGGATGGCGTAGCCCGACAGGGTTGTCTTGGCCGACCCGCCGGGCGACTCGGTTGGCTCCACGTGCTCGACGGCGTACGTCGTACCCGACCTGTTGACGTCGAGACCGAGGATGGCGATGCCCAGACTGCGCGCGTCATCGAGGATGAGGCGCTTGGGATACATGCCCGGGTCGTGGGTAAGCACACCGGAGAGGAATGCCGCCGGGTGGTGCGCCTTGAACCACGCCGACTGGTAGGTGGGCAGCGCGAAGGCTGCAGCGTGTGCCTTGCAGAAACCGAAGGATGCGAAGGCACGCAGCACCTCCCACACGCGCTCGACGGTGAGCAGGTCGTAGCCGTGGGCGAGAGCGGCGGGGTAGAACCACGCGCGCACGTCGTCCTGGCCCTCGGGCGAGCCCATGCTGCGGCGGGTCTCATCGGCCTCGGCGAGGGAGCAGCCGGTCATGGTGGCCACGATGCGCAGCACCTGCTCGTGGAAGACGACGACGCCGTAGGTCTCGGTGAGGACCGGTCGCAGGTCGTCGTGGACGTAGACCGGGTCGTTCCAGCCCTGCCGGGCGCGCAGGAAGGGGGTGACCATGTCGGACTTCACCGGGCCAGGACGGAAGAGCGAGATGTCGATGATGATGTCGTTGAAGTTGTCGGGTGCGAACTTGCCGATGAGCTCGCGCTGCCCGGGCGACTCGATCTGGAAGCAGCCGAGCGTGCGCGTGGACTGGATGAGGGAGTACGCCGCCGGGTCGTCGAGGGTGACGGCATCGAGATCGATGCGCTCACCGTCGATGCGCTCGACCTCGGTGACGGCATGGGCGAGGGCGGACTGCATGCGCACGCCCAGGACGTCGAGCTTGAGCAGCCCGAGAGTCTCGACGTCGTCCTTGTCGAAGGAGCTCATCGGATAGCCCTGCGCGCTGGGCTCGACCGGCGTGCGGTCGAGGAGGGTGGCGTCGGAGAGGAGCACACCGCACGGGTGCATGGCGATGTGGCGGGGCAGGCCGTCGAGACCCTCGACCAGATCCCAGAAGTGGTTGAGCTCACCACGCGCGGTCATGCGACCGATACCGGAGTCGCGTAACTCGGGCAGGTCGACCAGGGCCTGGCGGGCACCGCGCGCGCGGATATGCGGGAAGGCCTTGGCAAGGGCATCGATCTCACCGGGGGGCATGGCGAGCGCGGCGCCGACATCGCGGATGGCGTGGCGCACGCGGTAGGTCTCCATCATCGACACGGTGGCGACACGCTCGGTGCCGAAGCGCTCGATGATCACGTCGTAGACCTCGAGGCGTCGCGCGGACTCGACGTCGATGTCGATGTCGGGGAGCTCGCGACGCAACGGGGTGAGGAAGCGCTCCATGAGCAGGCCGTGGCGCATCGGGTCGACACCGGAGATGCCGAGCAGGTGGTTGATCAGGCTGCCGGCACCGGAGCCGCGGGCGGCGACGCGGATGCCGAGTGCGCGGGTGAGGTCGACGACTTCGGCGACGGTGAGGAAGTAGGTGGCGAAGCCGAGGGCCATGACCGTGCGCAATTCCTCTTCCAGCCGGTGGCGCGCGGCAATGCGCTCGGCGCCGCGATAGCGGTCAAGTCCGGACTCGCAGCGCGCGCGCAGGATCGGGTCAGCACGCGCAGCATCTGTCTCGCCGGTGACGACGTCGAGCTCGGGGACGATGACCTCGCCGATCCCGAGGTCGGCCGGGGTGAGGGCGCACTCCCCCGCGAGGTCGAATGCGGCGGCCAGCAGATCACGGGAGGTGCGCCGACCGGTCCCCGCAGCCTGGGCGATCTCGTCGGCGAGGTCGGACATGAATGCGGTGGAGGCGAGGAAGCCCTGGGCATTGGGGCGGTCGCGGTGGCGCTCGTCGAGGGCGACCAGGCGCCGGGTGGCGTCGAGTACGTCGACGATGCGCCCCTGCCGCGGCTCGGCGTAGCGCACGGCATGGGCGAGCACCGGGGTGATGCCGCGCTCGCGCGCCCAACCGAGCATGCGCGCAGCGACGGGTGTGGACAGGGTGCCGCTGCGTGCGCGATGGCTGACGATCTCAATGCGCAGGGAGTCGCCGAAGATCTCGCGCCACGGCACGATGAGCGCATCGGCAAGGTCGGGGCGACGCGCGGCGAGGGCCTCGGTGACAGGTGAGTGCGGGCCGAGCAGTGCGACGAGGCCATCGGAGTGCATGGCGATCTGCTCGAGGGAAGCCGCGACGGAGCGCGCATCAGATCGCGCGTCAGCATGCTCGTCCGCGCG
>CAJBMR010000232.1 GCA_903954205.1 uncultured bacterium
CGGCTGGGCGCTCGTGGCCGTCACCGCCGTCGTCGTGGTCCTCGGTGTGGTCGTGACCGGCAGCGGACCGCACTCAGGCGATGCGGATTCCGAGGCGCGATTCGGTGTGGATCCGCGCACCGTCGCCTGGCTGCATGCGGACTCCGTGCTCCTTTTCCTCGGCCTCACCGTGGGCCTGATAGTCGCCCTTCGGGTGACTCATGCCCCTGCGCGCACCATGCGCTTCGCCTTGGCGCTCCTTGTCGTGTCCCTCGCGCAGGGAGTCATCGGCTACGCGCAGTACTTCAGTGGACTGCCCTGGGTGCTCGTCGCCATTCACATGCTTGGTGCGTGCCTCGTCTGGACCCTCGCGGTCTTCGTCGCACTGAGCATGCGTGCACGCGGGGTGCCGGCCGCCATCAACCCGTGATGAAAGGATCAATCGCCACGGCGAGGAAGAGCAGCGCCAGATAGGTGATCGACCAGTGGAACAGGCGCATGGGCCTCACGTCGTCGAGCCCCGAGAGGGCCCGGCGGCGCAGCAGGTGCGCCTCCACGAGGAAGACGGCACCGAGGACGATCGCTGACCCGGAGTAGACCCAACCCATGGGTGCAACGGGGATCAGTACGAGCGACGTGAGCACCATCACCCACGAGTAGATGACGATGCTGCGAGTCACGGCACGGATGTCCGCCACCACAGGGAGCATGGGCACCCCGGCTGCTGCGTAGTCGTCGCGGTAGCGCAGGGACAGCGGCCAGTAGTGCGGTGGCGTCCACCAGAAAACGATCAGGAAGAGCACCACGGGAGTCCAGCTAAGCCCGCCCGTGACGGCGGCCCAGGCGATGAGCACCGGCATGCATCCGGCCGCACCACCCCAGACGATGTTCTGTGAGGTTCTCCGCTTCAGCAGCATGGTGTAGCCGACCGCGTAGAACGCGATCGCCGCGACAGCCAGTGCCGCGGCAAGGAGGTTGGCGAAGACCGCCAGGACCACGACGCTGGCCACTGAGAGCCCGGTGCCCAGCAGGATGCCTCCGCGGACGGAGACCGCACCGCTAGCGACCGGACGCGCATGCGTGCGAGCCATCAGCGCATCGATGTCCCGGTCATAAACGCTGTTGAAGGTGTTGGCGCCACCTGCGGCCAGCATCCCTCCGAGGATGACGGCCACTGCGGTGATGGGTTCGGGCCAGCCGCGTGCCGCCAGGATCATCGAGGGAATCGCCGTGACGAGGAGAAGTTCGATGATGCGCGGCTTGGTGATCGCCACGTAGTCGCGCACGGTCTGCCAGGTGGACCGCTGGAGGTCGCCGTTGCCAGGCCTGTGCTCGACCTGGGCCATGGCATCCCCTCGGTGGGCCGCGGCCGGGTGGACCGCGGACGACGGCAAATGGAACTTCTCTCGGCAGTGTAACGATGCCCCACGCGACGGCAGCCCCGTCGCTAGGCTGCCCACGTGACTGACTCCGTTCTCATGCCCCAGCCCCGTCCCCTCATCGGCGAGGGTCCCCTCACGTGGGATGACATGGACCGCCGCACGGTTGCCACCATCCGAGGGCTGGCCATGGACGCGGTCCAGCGCGCCGGCAATGGGCACCCCGGAACAGCCATGAGCTTGGCCCCGGCGGCCTACCTGCTCTTCCAGCGCTTCCTGCGCCACGACCCAGCCGATCCGTCGTGGCTGGGCCGAGACCGTTTCGTCCTCTCGTGCGGCCACACCAGCCTCACGCTGTACATCCAGCTCTTCCTCTCCGGCTACGGGCTGGAGTTGAGCGACCTCGAGGCGTTCCGATCGGCAGACAGCCTCACGCCGGGCCATCCTGAGTACGGCCACACCGTGGGCGTCGAGACCACCACCGGTCCGCTGGGCCAGGGCATCGCCACAGCGGTCGGCATGGCCATGGCTTCCCGCTACCAGCGCGGACTGCTGGATCCGGATGCTCCGTGGGGGTTCAGCCCATTCGATCATCGGGTGTGGGTCATCGCCTCTGACGGCGACCTGGAGGAGGGCCTCTCCGGTGAGGCGTCCTCTCTAGCAGGCACGCAGAAACTCGCCAACCTCACCGTCATCTGGGACGACAATCACATCTCCATCGAGGGCGACACCCAGGTGGCGTTCACCGAGGACGTCGTCACGCGGTACGAGTCCTACGGATGGGATGTCCACTACGTCGGCATGACCCCCGACGGCGACATCGACATCCTGGCCCTTGCTCAGGCACTCGACGCCGCTGTGGACCAGCAGCAGCGGCCCACCTTCATCGCGATGCGCAGCACCATGGCTTGGCCCGCCCCCAACGCCCGCAACTCCGCGAAGGCACACGGAGCTGCACTGGGAGCAGAGGAGGTGTCCGCCACCAAGGCACTCCTCGGGCTCAACCCCGACGAGCACTTCCAGGTCTCCACCGACGTCCTCGCCCACGCTCGTGAGGTAGCCGCCCGCGGCAAGGCACTACACGCCGAGTGGGACGTTGCCTACGAGGCGTGGCGTCAGTCCCATCCCCAACGTGCGGCGCTACTCGATCGCCTGCGTGCACGCGAGTTGCCGGAGGGCATCGAAGCGGCGCTGCCCGTATTCGAGGCGGGTACGTCGATCGCCACCCGCGCGGCTTCAGGCAAGGTCATCAACGCAATCGCGGCGATCATGCCCGAATTCTGGGGCGGATCGGCAGACCTCGCCGAGTCCAACAACACGACCATCGAGGGAGGCATGTCCTTCCTCCCGGCCGGGACCGGCGCACGTGACGCCTCCCCCTACGGCCGCATCATCCACTTCGGGATCCGCGAGCATGCGATTGGCGCGATCCTCAACGGCATTGCCCTCGAGGGTCTGACGCGCCCCTTCGGCGGCACGTTCCTTGTGTTCTCCGACTACATGCGCGGTTCAGTCAGACTCGCCGCCCTCATGCAGACCTCTGTCGTCTACGTCTGGACCCACGACTCCGTGGGCCTCGGTGAAGACGGACCCACGCACCAGCCCATCGAGCACCTGTGGTCCCTCCGCGGCATCCCGGGTCTCGCCATCGCGCGTCCGTGCGACGGCAACGAGACGGCCCAGGTGTGGCTTGAGACGCTGCGTCGTGCCACGCCGACGGGGCTCATCCTGTCGCGCCAGGGACTGCCCGAGATCGATCGCTCGACGCACGGGGCGGCCAGCGGCACGGCGCGCGGTGCCTATGTCCTCGCGGAAGCGTCAGCTCCTGCCGAGGCCATTCTCATCGCCACGGGCTCGGAGGTCCAGATCGCGCTGGCCGCTCAGGAGATCCTCGAGGCCGAGGGCACCCCGACGCGCGTCGTATCGGCACCCTGCCTGGAGTGGTTCGACGAGCAGGACGATGCCTACCGTTCATCAGTCCTGCCTCCGGGCTCCGTCCGCGTCGCTGTGGAGGCCGGAGCCACTTACGGCTGGTGGCGTTACGTCGGCGGGCGGGGCGCCGTGGTCGGCATCGATCATTTCGGCGCCAGCGCCAACGGCGCCCTGCTCCTCAAGAAGTTTGGAATCACGGCCGAGGCGGTTGCCGCGTCCGTGCGTAATCTCCTGGCCTCGGAAGGAGCCTCATGACCGCCCCTCAGTCACTCATCGACCTGACCCACGCAGGTGTCTCCATCTGGCTTGATGATCTCGACCGTGGCCGCATCGCCTCGGGTGATCTCGCCCGTCTCATCAGCGACGATGAGGTGCGGGGGGTCACCACGAATCCCACCATCTTCGCGAAGGCACTCTCCGGAGCCGGCTCGGCATACACCGCGCAGGTTCGAGAACTTGCCGCGGCGGGCTCCTCCGTCGATGAGGCGGTGCGCGCGCTCACGACGACCGATGTGCGCGACGCGTGCGATGTCTTCTCGGCGCTGTGGGAGTCCTCGGATGGTGTCGACGGTCGGGTCTCCATCGAGGTGGACCCGCGTCTCGCACGCGACACCGATGCCACCATTCTCCAGGCGCGCCTCCTCCACGGGATGGTCGACCGCGGCAACGTGCTCATCAAGATTCCCGCAACCTCTGAGGGCCTTCCGGCCATCTCCGAAACGCTGGCCACGGGGATCAGCGTCAATGTCACGCTCATCTTCAGTATCGATCGGTACGCCGAGGTCATCGATGCATGGATGACCGGCCTCGAGCGCGCTGCGGCCGGCGGACATGACCTGTCCACCATCCAGTCGGTCGCCTCCTTCTTCGTCAGCAGGATGGATTCCGAGGTCGATGCGCGGCTCTCCGCCATCGGATCCGAGGAGGCACTCCAACTGCGCGGCAAGGCGGGGCTAGCGAGTGCACGACTAGCCTGGGGAGTCTTCGAAGAGGCCATGGCCTCGCCCCGCTGGAAGGCTCTGGCGGCGCAAGGAGCTCGACCTCAGCGTCCGCTGTGGGCTTCCACCGGCGTCAAGGACCCCGCCTTCCCCCCGACGATGTACGTCATGGGGCTCGTCGTCTCTGGATGCGTCAACACGATGCCTGCCGCGACACTGGACGCCTGCGCTGCCTACACCGGGCCTGTCGTCGACTCGGTCACGGGCACACAGACCGCCTCGCGCGCCATCTGGGACCAACTCACCGCACTGGGGATCAGTGAGCCGGCGGTGTGCCAGAAGTTGGAAGATGAAGGTGTCGAGAAGTTCGACGCCTCGTGGTCTGAGCTGCTCGACACGGTGCGCACTGCACTGGACAACGCACGCAGCTCATGAGCAATCCGCTCCGCGACCACAGAGACCGGCGCCTGCCCAAGGTCGCCGGGCCATGTGGACTCATCCTCTTCGGCGTCACCGGGGATCTCGCGCGCAAGAAAATCATGCCCGCGATCTACGACCTCGCCAACCGCGGACTACTCCCCCCGGGCTTCGGTCTCGTGGGCTTCGCCCGACGCCAGTGGGATGACGAAGACTTCGCCCAAGAGGTGCATGACGCCGTGCGCGAGTATGCGCGCACGCCCTTCCGCGAAGAGGTCTGGGCACAGCTCTCCGAGGGAATTCGATTCGTTGAGGGTGACATCTCCGATCCCGCGTCATATAGGGATCTACGCAGGGTCGTCGACGAGGTCGACCAGCGCCGCGGCACGATGGGTAACCACGCGTTCTACCTCTCGATCCCGCCGGGACTCTTCCCGGTCGTGGTCGAGCACCTCAAGGACAGCGGGCTTACCGAGCGGCACGGTAACGAATGGCGACGCGTCGTAGTCGAGAAGCCCTTCGGTCACGACCTCGCCAGCGCCAAGGAGCTCGATCGCGTCCTCAGCACCGCCTTCACGCCGGATGAGATCTTCCGCATCGATCACTACCTCGGCAAGGAGACGGTGCAGAACATCCTCGCCGTGCGCTTCGCCAACACGATGTTCGAGCCGATCTGGAATGCCAACTACGTCGACAACGTCCAGATCACGCAGGCCGAGGACATCGGCATCGGCGGTCGCGCGGGCTACTACGACGGCATCGGAGCCGCACGCGATGTCATCCAGAACCACCTTCTGCAGCTGCTTGCGCTCACCGCAATGGAGGAGCCCCTGTCCTTCCGGCCCCACGAGGTGCGACAGGAAAAGGAAAAGGTGCTCAGCGCTGTCACCCTTCCCGCCGACATCGAAGCCCACACTGCGCGTGGGCAGTACGCCGCGGGATGGCAGGGCGGCGTACCCGTCGTCGGTTTTCTCGAGGAGGCAGGCATACCCCCGGACAGCACGACCGAGACCTTCGCCGCGATCCGCGTCACCGTGGACAACCGCCGGTGGGCAGGTGTGCCCTTCTACCTGCGGACCGGCAAGCGGCTCGGCCGTCGCGTGACGGAGGTAGCCGTGATCTTCAAGCGCGCCCCCCATCTGCCCTTCGATTCCGCCTCGGTCGGCGAACTCTCCGACAATGCGCTCGTCTTCCGGATCCAACCCGATGAAGGCGTCACCGTGCGCTTCGGCTCGAAGGTGCCAGGCACCGCGGGCATGGAGGTGCGCGACGTGACGATGGACTTCCAGTACGGGGATTCCTTCGTAGACACCAGTCCCGAGGCGTACGAGCGACTCATCCTCGACGTCCTGCTGGGCGAGCCTCCGCTCTTCCCTAACAGCACCGAGGTCGACCTGAGTTGGAGCATCCTCGATCCGGTCCTGGATCAGTGGGCCTCCCAGGGCCAGCCGCAGCAGTACGCATCGGGAGGCTGGGGGCCTCCCTGCGCCTACGACATGATCGCGCGTGACGGACGCCAGTGGAGGCGGCCATGATCCGACTAGAGGACACCAGCGGCGGGGAGATCGCACGGGCGATTGCCGAGGAGCGCCACAGAATGGGCTCACCCGCTACAGGCATGGTGCTCACGATGCTCATCCTGAGCGACGAGGAGTATGCATCCGACGCGACGGAAGCCGCCGTCCTGTCGGCACGCCAGCACCCGATGCGCATCCTCACGCTGATTCCTCGCCCGGGACGAGGGCCCGATCAGATCGATGCGCAGGTCATGGTGGGCGGCGACGACGGTCCGGGCGAAGTAGCGATCGTACGGCTCCGCGGCGACCGTTCGGGCCATGCCAACTCCGTCGTGATCCCCCTGTTGCTTCCCGACACGCCTGTCGTGTCCTGGTGGCCCACCGATCCCCCACCTGTCCCCGCAGACGACCCCATCGGCAGTCATTGCCAGCGGCGCATCACCGACCTCGCGACGAGCCCAGATCCCCTTGCCGCCCTCCGTGTGCGCCAGGCCGGGTACGTGCCCGGCGACTCTGACCTGGCATGGACGCGTCTCACCTCATGGAGAAGTGCGCTCGCGTCGCTGCTGGACAACGGGATGACGAGGGTGACATCCGCGTCGGTCGAGGCCGAAGCGGACAACCCCAGTGCGATTCTTCTGGCTGGCTGGCTGCGATGGGCACTTGAAGTGGAGGTGGATCTCACTCCGGTGGCGGGGCAGGGCATCACCCAGGTACAGCTCGACACCCCGCAGGGGCTCATCACTCTGGCCCGGCCTGATGGAGCCGTGGCCACCCTGTCGCGGCCGGGAGTGCCGGACTCCACCATCGCGCTTCCCCGACGCGGTCTCCCGGACCTCCTCAGCGAAGAGCTTCGGCGCCTCGATCCCGACGAGGTCTACGGCGATGTGCTGCGATCCCTCGGCAACCCGTCCAGCGGTGATGCCTCAGGTGGTGATGCGTGACCCCGCCCGAGGTGGTGGTTCTCGACGATGAGGACGCCGTTGCCGGATCCGTGGCGGAAGCCTTGGCCGCCCGCCTCGCACTCCCCGGAATCCACCACACCGTGCTCACGGGAGGCGGTGTGGGCACCCGGGTGCTCGCTGAACTGCTCAAGCGCTCCGCGACCATCGATTGGGATCGCGTGCATCTGTGGTGGGGGGATGAGAGGTTCCTGCCGGCAGGTGACCCTGAGCGCAATGAGACCGGGGCCCGCGCGGCTCTCATCGATGCCATTCCTATTCCGGGCGACAACGTGCACCCCATGCCTCCGGACGTGGGTCAGGGAGCCACGCAGGCCGCACTCGCCTACGCGGACGAATTGGCTCGGGAGTCACATGACGGCTTCGTACCGGATTTCGACGTTGTCCTGTTGGGGATGGGTCCCGAGGGCCATGTGGCATCACTCTTCCCCGGCATGCCCGCGCTCCATCATGCGGGCTCGGTCGTAGCCGTCGAAGACTCTCCCAAGCCTCCGCCTACGCGTGTGAGTCTCACGCTCGCGGCGATCCGCGCCGCCGATGAAGTCTGGGTGGTCGCAGCAGGGGCCGCGAAGGCTGAGGCTGCGGCCGCAGCAGTCGCCCCGGGCACGCTGCCCGATGCGGTGCCCGCAGCCGGGGCTCACGGCCGAGATGCGACCGTCTTGTGGCTGGACCGCGCCGCAGCCGCCGAGCTTTAGGAACTAGCGCCGACGCAGTTTCTCCAGGGCTTCCTCGAGAATGGCGGCCCCGTCAGCGTCGCTGCGGCGCTCCTTCACGTAGGCAAGGTGCGTCTTATAGGGCTCGATCTTGGGCGGCGCCGGGGGTGCCTGCTCATCCTGACTCGCCGGCCATCCACAGCGCGGGCAGTCCCAAGACTCAGGGATAGGCGCATCCGCGGCGAAACTGGGTGTCGTCTCGTGGCCACGGGCGCACCAGAACGTCA
>CAJBMR010000233.1 GCA_903954205.1 uncultured bacterium
GCCGTGGGACTCGCCCCGGCGTAGGTGAAGGTGATGCCGCCCTCGATCGGATGGCCGTCTTGAGACACGACGCGGTAACTCACGCGCCACTCCCCCGCGGGCGCCGCGGCCGGCCAGTCGATCGTGGCGGTGGGGCCCTCGACCGAACTCACGGGCAGATCCCCTGTCTGTCCGCTGGGGTCAGTGCCGACGAAGCGGACGAAGTCGGGCAGGAGCGCCTCATTGAAGGTGAAGCTCACCGTCGCGGGCGGGGCGTCGAGGACCGCGCCGTCGGCCGGATCGGTGGAGACCAACTCGGAGTGGGCCTGGGCCACGGGGGCGATGGCGGTGCCGCCAATGAAGGCGGCAAGTGCAAGGGCTCCGGCGGCGAGGGTGCGCTTCACCCCTTGAGGGTACGCCGTCTCCGCGGGGGACGCTGCTCCCACCACCAACCGATGGGCTCCGCGAAGCGCGCCAGCAGTGGCCCTGCGCTCGCGGTGATCAGCACGTAGGCAGCGACGAAGGCCTGGAACGCGGGGGGAAGCACGAGACTTACTGCGACGATGCCTGCGATGACGACACTGAACTCGCCGCGCGCCGACAGCAGCGCACCTGCGCGCAGTGACCCGATCACGGTGCTCTGCACGCTCTTGGCAGCGATCCAGCCGGTGAGGAACTTCGTGGCGATGGTGACGATGGCGAGCAGAGCGGCGGGCAGGAGTACGCCGGGGAGGTCGCCCGGGTCGACCACCAGGCCGAAGTAGGCGAAGAACACGGCGGCGAGCACGTCGCGGAGCGGGTCGAGGCGACGGCGCGCGACCTCGGCGACCTCGCCGGTGAGGAGGAGTCCGACGAGGAAGGCGGCGACGGCGGGGGAGAAGTCGACGAGGCCGGCGAGGCCTGCCGCCGCGATGGCCGATCCGAAGACGATGAGCAGCAGGCCGACCGGATCG
The DNA here is from genome assembly GCA_903954205.1 of uncultured bacterium. GTDB lineage: Bacteria > Actinomycetota > Actinomycetes > S36-B12 > S36-B12 > Mxb001. The sequence continues at coordinate 933 of CAJBMR010000233.1, forward strand.
CGCGGGCTCAACAGTCGATGCCAGCGCACCGATCCCTTGAGCGCGATGACGATGACGATGCCCACGACCAGGAGCGCCGTACCCACGGTGATGAGACCTGAGACAACGCTGGCCCCGGTGAGCACGACCGACAGGATCGGGAGGTACGGCGCCATCACCAGGTCCTCGATGACGAGGACGCTCACCACGGGCTTGGTCTCAGGGTTGCGGCGCCAGCGCTGATCGCGCAGGACCTGGCTGACGATGCCCGACGACGAGATGTAGGTGATGCCGCCGAGTGCCAGGGCACCGATCCAGCCCCATCCGAGGATGAGGGCGAGCAGGACACCGGGTGTTGCGTTGAGCAGGATGTCGGCGATCCCTGCGCGCGACTGCTTCCTTGCCGTTTCCACTAGCTCGGTGGCGGAGTACTCCAGTCCGAGCAGGAGCAGCAGGAGCACGACGCCGAGTTCGGCGATGGTGGATATGAAGTTGTCGCTGGCTGGGACCCCGACGAGTCCGCCCTCGCCGAAGAAGAGTCCCGCGATGAGGTAGAGCGGCACGGGTGAGATCGAGAGGACGTGTGCGACCCGCGCAAGTATGCCGAGCCCCAGCAGCAGCAGACCGAACTCAAGGAAGAGGTCGGCGAATTCCGGCGCCGCGGCAGCTGTGGGCACAGGTCGATCCTGGCACGAGCGCTCCGCACAAGCGAAAGCCCGCGTGTCCCCCCGGACCGCGGGCTTTCGCGCCTATGGTGCCGCGAGCGGTCAGTTGTTGCGTCCAGCGCCCTCATGGAGCCAGTCGACAACTGACCAGTCGGCGTAGAGGATGTGCCTAGAAGGCTTCCTCAGGAAGGCTCATGATCGCGTCGTCGGTGGTCTCGGCGATCGCGCGCTCGGCAGCGAGCAGCGGTAGGCGGTTCTGCGCGAACCACTTGGCGGTGACGACCTTGCCCTCGTAGAAGTCCTTGTCCTTGCCGGTGGCCCCCGCCTCCAGTGCGGCGAGTGCGACCTCGGCCTGGCGGAGCAGGAGCCAGCCGATGACCAGGTCACCCGAGGCCATGAGCAGGCGCGTGGTGTTGAGGCCGACCCGGTAGATCTCGTCGGGGTTCTCCTGCGAGGCCATCGCCCAGCCGCCGAGCGCCGCGATGATGCCCTGCACGTCTTCCAGCGCCTTGCCAAGGAGCTCGCGCTCCGAAGCGAGTACGCCGTTGCCAGCGTCACCCTTGACCGTCTCGGTGATCTGCGAGGCCAGGTAGAAGATCGCCTTGAACTGGTCGCGGACCATCTTGCGGAAGAAGAAGTCGAGGCCCTGGATCGCGGTGGTGCCCTCGTAGAGAGTGTCGATCTTGGCGTCGCGGATGTACTGCTCGACCGGGTAGTCCTGGAGGTAGCCCGAGCCACCAAACGTCTGCAAGGAGGTGGAGAGGAGCTCGTAGGAACGCTCGGACCCCACTCCCTTGACGATCGGCAGGAGCAGGTCGTTGACACGCTCCGCCATGTCGAGATCGATCCCCTCGACGCCTGACTTGGCCATCAGGATCTCGTCCTGCCACATCGCGGTGTAGTGGATGAGCGCCCGCATGCCCTCGACGTAGGACTTCTGCAGCATGAGGCCGCGGCGTACGTCGGGGTGATGCATGATCGTCACGCGAGGCGCGGTCTTGTCCATCATCTGCGGAAGGGCAGCCCCCTGCACGCGCGTCTTGGCGTAGTCGAGTGCCGCCATGTAGCCGGCCGAGAGCTGCGCGATGGCCTTGGTGCCCACCATCATGCGGGCGTTCTCGATGACCATGAACATCTGAGCGATGCCCTCGTGCACGTCGCCGACGAGCCAGCCGATGGCAGGCTCCTTCTCACCGAAGGTGAGCTCGCAGGTCGTGGAGACCTTCAGGCCCATCTTCTTCTCGACGTTGGTGGCGTAGACACCGTTGCGGTCGCCAATCTCACCGGTCTCGAGGTCGACGTGGTACTTGGGCACGAGGAAGAGCGACAGGCCCTTGGTGCCGGGCCCGCCGACGCCCTCCACGCCCACGGGGCGCGCCAGGACGAGGTGGACGATGTTGTCTGTCATGTCGTGCTCGGCTGACGTGATGAAGCGCTTCACGCCCTCGATGCGCCAGGTGCCGTCCTCGTTGGGGTAGGCCTTGGTGCGTCCGGCGCCCACATCGGAGCCGGCGTCGGGCTCGGTGAGCACCATGGTGGCGCCCCACTCCTTGTCGACGATGAGCTGGCCCCAGCGCCTCTGGTCGTCATTGCCGACGCGATCGAGGATGGTGGCGAAGCCAGGCCCAGACATGTAGAGGAAGGTGCCGGGATTGGCGCCGAGGAACATCTCGGCAGCGGCCCAGCGCAGCGACGGCGACGAGCCGGCGCCCCCCATGTGCTCGGGCAGGTCCAGTCGCCACCACTCGGAGTCCATGAGCGCGCGGAAGGACTTCTTGAAGTCCTCAGGCATGGTGACGGTGCACGTGGCGGGGTCATACACGGGCGGGTTGCGGTCGGAGGATAGATACGACTCGGCAAGCGGTCCGGTGGATAGCCGCTCAATCTCGCCCAGTGCATCGCGGGCCGTCTCGGCGTCGACCGTGAAGGGGCCGGTGCCCAGTCGGTCGCCCGCACCGAAGACCTCGAAGAGGTTGAACTCGATGTCTCGAAGATTGGCCTTGTAGTGCGACATGGCGACTCCTGTGCGCTCGCGACTGGTTACCGACGAGTGTTACCCGCCAGTAACCCATGATGCTACTGATCGGTAGCCAATGCAAGAGGGCGCAAGGGGAGCCCTCGGGCATACGGTGGCCCTCGTGAAAGCTCCCTGGGCCGACTCGGTCACCCCCGTGCCACCGCCAGCGAGCACCGTGCCCCACACCTCCAACCTCGTCTATGCCGGGGTCGTCACCGGAGCGTGGTCGGGCTTGCTCAGCCTGGTGATCTACGCCGTAGGGCGGCTCCTCGGGGTGCCCTTCGAGGTCATGCGGCCTGGATCCGACTCACTGCAGGTCGTCCCGTGGTTCCTCATGCTGCTCGCGCCGCTGCTGGCGGCTGTCGTGGGCGCACTCCTCGCCGCCATCATGCTCGGCCGTCATCATGCGCGCCGCATCGTCTTCTGGGCGGGCACGGTGATCGCGCTGCTGTCGTGCGCGAGCCCGCTGATGCAGCCGGATGACGTGATCTGGTCGACGCGAATCTGGCTGCTCATCCCCCACGTCATCACGTGGTTCCTCGTCGTGCCGCAGATCGCACGAATCGTGGGTGACTCCGAGCCGGGGATGTTCGCGCCAGAGCAGTAGACCTAGCGGGTCTTCACCTCGTCGGTGAAGAACTCGTTGGACGGGTGGTTGAAGAGCAGCAGCAGCACGATGATCGCCAGGCCCATGTCGAGGAAGATGCCGAACATGAAGGCGGCGGTGCCCCAGCTGGTAAGGATGAAGACCAGGCCGCCGATGATGCGGATGATGAGCAGGATCGTGA
>CAJBMR010000234.1 GCA_903954205.1 uncultured bacterium
CTACGCGACTCCGAATACGCGGATCATGATGCATCAGCCCCTGGGTGGCATCGGTGGCACGGCATCCGATATCAAGATCCAGGCTGAGCAGATGCTCTTCATCAAGAAGCGCATGGCGGAGCTCATTGCGGAGCACAGCGGCCACACTGTCGAGGAAATCGAGGCCGACTCGGATCGTGACCGCTGGTTCACGGCGGAGGCAGCCCGCGACTACCGCCTCATCGATCACGTCTACTCCACGTCGGCCGATGCCCCGGGAGCATCCAAGTGAACGCCGATCCCCGCATCGAAGGAGACCGCATGCGCACCCAGTCGGGGCTCTACACCCCCCAGGCCCGCTACATCCTGCCCGAGTTCCGGGAGCGCGTGGCCAATGGTGAGCGGGTCCACAATCCCTACACCAAGCTCTTCGAGGAGCGCATCATCTTCCTCGGCGTGCAGATCGACGACGCTTCGGCCGACGATGTCATGGCGCAGCTGCTGTGCCTGGAGTCGATGGATCCCGATCGCGACATCCAGATCTACATCAACTCACCCGGTGGTTCCTACACCGCGATGACGGCGATCTACGACACGATGCAGTTCGTCAAGCCCCAGGTCCAGACCGTGTGCCTCGGCCAGGCTGCATCCGCCGCCGCCGTGCTCCTCGCCGCCGGCACACCGGGCAAGCGCTTCGCCCTGCCGCACTCGCGGATCCTCATTCACCAGCCCTACACCGAGGGTGGCGGTCAGGCCTCTGATGTGGAGATCCAGGCCAACGAGATCCTGCGCATGCGCGACGAGATGGTGGGCATCCTCGCCCTGCACACGGGTCGATCCGAGGAGCAGGTGGAGAAGGAGATCGAGCGCGACCGGATTCTGACGGCCGATGCCGCTAAGGAGTACGGCCTCATCGATCAGGTGATCGCTTCCCGCAAGGTCGCCCAGCCCGCCTGACACACACGTCTGCAGGGGTCCTTCCGCTACGGGCTGAACGCGCCGGGGTCGCAATGCCGGGCACGAAGGGCCCGTGAGCGGTACCGTCAGAACCCCGAGGGCACTCGCCTGCCCGAGATCGAAGGAGCTGCTGTGGCGCGCATCGGTGATGGGGGTGACCTCCTCAAGTGCTCCTTCTGCGGGAAGAGCCAGAAGCAGGTCAAGAAGCTCATCGCCGGCCCCGGCGTCTACATCTGCGACGAATGCATCGATCTATGCAACGAGATCATCGAAGAGGAGCTCAACGACACGGCGGATACGCCGTTCGATGAGTTGCCCAAGCCTCGCGAGATCTATGAGTTCCTCGACAGTTACGTCATCGGCCAGGAGGTCGCCAAGAAGGCACTCTCCGTCGCCGTCTACAACCACTACAAGCGCGTCCAGGCCGGCGCTAATGTCCGCGGCCGCGACGAGTCGGTGGAGCTGGCGAAATCCAACATCCTCCTGCTGGGCCCCACGGGATCGGGCAAGACGCTGCTGGCGCAGACCCTGGCGCGCACGCTGAATGTGCCCTTTGTGATGGCCGACGCGACCACCCTGACCGAGGCCGGCTATGTCGGCGAGGACGTTGAGAACATCATCCAGAAGTTGCTGCAGAAGTGCGACCATGAAGTCGAGAAGGCCCAGCAGGGCATTGTCTACATCGACGAGATCGACAAGATCTCGCGCAAGTCGGACAACCCGTCGATCACCCGCGATGTGTCGGGGGAGGGTGTGCAGCAGGCCCTGCTCAAGCTCATCGAAGGCACGGTGGCGTCGGTCCCGCCGCAGGGTGGCCGAAAACATCCGAACCAG
>CAJBMR010000235.1 GCA_903954205.1 uncultured bacterium
CAGCACGGATTCACGCCTCCAGTCGCCGGTGATGGCCCCACGCGTCCCGAGGACGTACCAGCGGGGCTTGAGCGCTGCTGCGAGATCGGAGTAGACGAAGGTCGCCTCCCTGCCGCCGGTGAAGTGCAGGGTCATTCGGGAGTGGTCGGCGTTCGTGACGTCGTGCCACACGCGCTTGTGGTTGACGGCGCTGACGCTCTCTACGTCGCCATCGATGAGGTCGAGGACCTGATCGATGATGTGTGAGCCCCAGTCAAAGAGTGCGCCCCCCGAGACTCCGGCGTCGGAGTGCCAGTAGTTGCATGGGTGCCCGTAGCCACCGACGAAGGTCTCGAGGTGGAAGACCTCGCCGATGCGGCCGGCGCGAACGGAATCGCGAATGAGGGTGTAGTCGGGATCGAAGCGACGATTCTGAAAGACCGAAAGCGCCAGTCCCCGGCCTCGGGCAAACTCGATGAGTGCGTCACATTCGCGCGTCGTAAGCGCCATGGGCTTCTCCACCACGACATGCTTGCCGTGCTCGAGCGCCGCCATGGCCCAGTAGGCGTGGCTGTCAGGTGGGGTCGAGATGACCACGACATCCACCCCGGGGTCGTCGATCAGTGCATGGGCGTCGTCGTGCACGCGCACGTCCGGGTCGGACGCGCGCGCAAGGGTGGCGCGAGCGGGGTCGCGATCGCAGACGGCCGCCAGATGCAGGCCCGGCGTCTCCCGCACGGCTGTCGCGTGTGCTGCGCCGATGGCGCCGAAACCTAGGAGCCCGACGCCCCTCGACGCGGGAGTGATGTCGCGGGAGAGCGCGGCCACAGACAGGAGTTCGAGGAACGCAGGGTCGGTCCACGCGGCGGAATCGGATGGGAGAGCCACCAGGAGGGAGCCACCGGGTCCCGGAGCGATGAGGCCATGCTCGGCGAGGCCGTGGGAGAAGGTGGCCAGGGCGCCCTCTGCGGGATGACCCGGGATCGGTTCAGCCTGGACGAGGACGTCGCCACGGGGCCACTGGGAGAGGCGCGGGCGAATGCGGACCTCGTGGCGGGGCAAAGGCGCGCCTTCGACAGTGATGATCGTGAGCTCGGCGGAACCCGTGCCTTCAGGCCATGGGAGCGAGCGCGTGTCGACCATAGGGCAACCCTAGGGGACGCGCGGGAGACCCGCGGGTCCTTGCTGGTGCCAGGGGCGGGCCCTAACCTCGCTCATGTGATGCTCCTGATGTTCGTCGTGTGGCTCGTGGTCTTCATTGGGATATTCCGCGGGTGGAGGTGGGTTCCGCTGCTCGCCCTCGCGAACCTCGCCTACACCCTGCTCGTCCTGCGCATCCACATGACCGACCCGATTCCGCTCAACTTCTAGGGGCAGACATGACAACTACTTCTCCCGCCCCTGCAGGCGTCGATCGCTGGTCCATGTCGCCCGATCGCGCCGTGTTCTTCTCGCGGATTATCAACATCGTGGCGCTCCTCGGTCTCATCGGCGTGCTCGCGGGTTCTCTGCACCTTCAGTTCGGGGTCGGGGAGCAGCCCTGTCCGCTCTGCATCGTGCAGCGCTCCGGGATGGTCGGCCTCGCTGTCGGACCCATCATGAACCTGCTCTGGGGGATGAATCCGCGTCATTACGCGCTGAGCATCCTTGCCGCTGTGGTCGGCGCCGCGGGCTCGACCCGGCAGATCCTGCTCCACATCGCCGACCCCAACGACCCCGGCTACGGCCCCGAGGTCTTCGGCTGGCACCTCTACACCTGGGCGTTGGTGACCTTCATCGTCGCTATCGTGGGCTGCGCACTGCTCATCATGTGGCAGGCGCCGTTCACAGCCGGGGACCGTGGCGTGCTCCACGATGCGCATCCGCTGCGGCCCCTCGTGACCGGCGTGATCGTGTGGCTCAGCCTGCTGGTGATCATCTGGATCTTCATCGACCTGCTGGCGGTCGGTATCTCCATCGTGCCCGAGTGCGGGCTGGGGGAGTGCCCTGATGACCCGGCAAATACGGCTGGCCTCGCCGAACCCTGGGGCTGGATCGCCGTTCTCTCGGCCGGCATCGTCGCTGCCGTCATCGCTGCGGTCCTCGAGCGACGCTGGAAGGCGAAGCAGGCAGCAGGCGCCTGAAGCTGCCGGGCCTAGGACGCCCCGCGCTGGCTGTCGCCGTGGTCGCGCAAGGGGTCAATGCCGGCGATGTGCTGGCCGAGTCGGAGCAGCTGCTCGTCGGTGAGGTCATCAATGTCCGCGCGGACGTCGCCGAGGATGCGTCCAGCGATATCGCGCCGGTGCTTCTCGATGTACGACGCGAGGTGGTGGCTTGCGTTGGACTTGCCCTTGCCGTGTCCGAGCAGGATGATTCCCGCCGCTGGGGCGAGTGCCTCGGTCAGCAGGGACCAGTAGGCGTCGCTGTCGTCAAGGTAGGTCCCGTCCACGTTGCCGTCATGGTGGTAGACGTTGTGGTAGCGCTTGCGAGGATCCTCGGCGACCACATGCTCGGGCGCGGAGTGGTCGGGGGAGTCCAGTGCATAGATGCGCGTGCTGTGGAAGTCCACGGCGGCTACGGCGACACGGCCCTTCAGATCGATGGCATCGGTGATGTTGTGCATGTCAGACCTCCTCGCCGGGCTTCTTGGGGTCGAATCCTGCGTTGCGCAGCATGCGGCGAAGGTCGACCACCATCTGGGTGTCGATGTCCTTGTCTCGCGGACGCTCGAAGATCTCCGTCTCGGGACCCAGAGTGATCTTGAATTTGCCGTCGTGACGCTCCTCGACCTCGCCGACGTGCTCCAGGAGGGAGATCGTGTCCGCCCAGCGGATGTTGTGGCTCGTGGGGTGACTGAAGATCGCCGTGAGCGTGTTGAGGTGATGGTTATTGAGGTGAATGGGCTCGTCACCCGTGCCGTGTGCCATGCGGCAAGCCTGCCAGATGGCCGGGCGGGATGCGGCTGTGGGTCCTAGCCTGACCCCATGACTGGACGGGTGCTTGTCACGGGAGGCTCGCGGGGAATTGGTGCCGCCATCGCGCGCAGGTTCGCGGCCGATGGATGGCGGGTCGCCGTGCACTTCCACGCAAGCCCTGATGCCGCAGCCGAGGTCCTTGCCGCGCTACCGGGCTCGGGACACGTCGCCGTGCGCGCCGACCTGCGCGATCCTGAGTCCATCACGCGGATGGTCGCGGAAGCCGCCGATGCGCTGGGCGGCATTGATGTCCTGGTCAACAACGCGGGTGTTTTCTTCGATCACCCCATCGATGAGGTGGATTTCGACACCTGGCTCGAAGCCTGGCGGCAGACCCTCGACATCAACCTGCTCGCCCCGGCTCTGGTGTCCTGGCATGCGGTGCGGCACATGGGCCCTGGTGGTCGGATCATCAACGTCGGCTCGCGAGGTGCCTTCCGGGGTGAGCCCCACAGCCCTGCCTACGGTGCGAGCAAGGCGGGTATCGCGGCTTTCGGTCAGTCGCTGGCGAAGTACCTCGGCGCCCGCGGCATCGCCGTGACAACCGTGGCTCCGGGCTTCGTCGAGACGGACATGGCGACGCAGGCATTGGCGGGCGAGGGCGGGGCCGTGCGCCGAGCCGAGAGCCCGTTCGGGAGAGTCGCAGAACCGGATGAGATCGCTGCCGCAGTCGCCTTCCTCGCTTCGCCGCAGGCGGAATGGGCGAGCGGGGGAATCCTCGATCTCAACGGAGCTTCCTACCTGCGCATGTGACGCGAGTTTCCGTCAGTCATCTAGGAGGAAATCGCGCAGAAGGCGGTTGAATTCCCCAGCATGCTCGATCTGCGTCCAATGGCCGCAGTTGCCGAAGACATGGAGCTGGGCGTCGGGAATGAGTTCGAAGAGCCGGAGGGATGTGGCGAGCGGGATCACGCGGTCCTCGCGCCCATGGAAGATGAGGGTGGGCGCCGAGATAGCGGCCACGTCCGACTCGGCGTGCGCCAGGGCCTGCACCCAGCGTTGGCGCGGAGCCGGGAACATCGCGGAATACGCCTCATGCACCCCTGGCCTGATGCTCGCCTGGTAGCGCAGCTCCGCGAGTTCGTCTATTCCGGGCGCGGGTGCGGCCGTGAAGATCCTCAGGAGAGCGGCCATCGACTCAACACTGGGCTCATAGCCCCAGACCGCGTCGAGGCCGGGGGTGATGGGGAAGTCGAGCCCGACGGCGCCCATGAGCCCGAGTCGGCGGACTCGCTCCGGATGCCGGATGGCAAGGGCGAGGGCGAGTGATCCCCCGAAGGAGTTGCCGACCACGTGCGCGCGTTCGATCCCCAGGGCATCAAGGACCCCGAGCATGTGGTCTACCCAGGCGTCGAGGTGATAGGCCTCGGCGATCCGCTCGGTGAATCCGAACCCGACGACATCGGGGGCGACCAC
>CAJBMR010000236.1 GCA_903954205.1 uncultured bacterium
GAGCAGGATCGAGGCCTTGCCTGAGGTGTAGAGGCCGACGCAGGTGGGCGTCGCGGTGTTGAGGATCGTGACGTTGCTGCCCATCTGGGCGCAAGGCACGGGGTCGGCCGCGGCCGCAGGGCCAGCGGGAATGACAGCCAGGACGAGGCCAGCGGCGGCCAGGCCGGCGCCAGCGAGGGTAAGTGATCGCTTCATGCACCCAGACTCTCATATGTCCGAATTCAGATGCTCGTTGACGCGGCGCACTGGTTCTTGCCGATTTCCAGGGTCTCGATCTCCTCGGCCGTGGCCGCCTGACCGGCGTTCACCAGCCGGATGGTTTCGTAGAAGTCCGGAGCCGCCGGCAGGGTCGCAACGATCTCGTCAATGAAGCGCTCCATGTCCCCCACGGTCATGATGTCGGCCTCGAAGACGGCCCCGAGTGTGGTCTCCACCATGCCCCGGTCGTCGATCTCCTCCATGAGCGTCCAGTGGGCCGGCATCACCTTGGTGGCCCGGTCCAGCGGGGCGAGCCGGTCGTGGATGGTGTGGAAGAGCTCGGTGGCGAGCTCGGAGGCCTTCCCGGTGAGGTCGGGGCGCCCGAGGCCGCGCACGAAGACGGTGTCGCCCGTGAGGATGAGGTGGCCCGGGACATGGACGCAGGTGCTGCCCGGAGTGTGACCAGGCATCTTGATGGCGAGGACCTCGAGCTGGGCGGCGCCCAGATCGATGACGGTCCCATCGGCCAGCGGCTCGTTGGCGAAGGGTGTCTGCGCGCCGGAGTCCTCGACGGGCACGTGATAGGGCACGCCCAACTCAGCGGCCATGGCCGGTCCGCCGGAGACGTGATCGGCATGGATATGCGTATCGAGCACGTGCGTGATGGTCATGCCGTGCTGGGCCGCAAGGTCACGGTACGTCTGAGGGAAGCGGGCAGGATCCACGACGATGCAGCCGTGCCCCGGGGCTCCGACGAGATAGGACAGGCACGCCTTGGCGGGACGCGCGATCTGGTAGCCGACCATGCCCTCGGGCAGTCCGTCGATGGGCCGCGACACGAGGAGCTCGGCCCACGCGGCGGTGCCGCCCTCGAGCGTGCGCACCTCGCATCCCTCGTCCTTGAGCACGTCGATGAGCAGGTCGCTGCCGTTGCCGTGTGCGCACACCACGACCGCGTCCTCGGGGAGCTCCTGTGCGAGCGTCTCGGACTCCTCGACTGCGACCCAGATTGGCACGTTCTTCATCGGGACACTGCGCGTGCCCTCGATCTGCCAGATGGCGTACTCGTCCTGATTGCGCACATCGAGGATGTAGGGGCAGCGCCCTTGCTCGATCTCGGCGTACAACTCAGCCGGGGTGATTGATCGCGTCATGCCGAGGCCCTCCTCCTCTGCTGACCACTGTGGGGTGATTCAGCCCTAAACCATATGCGCAGATGCTAATGTCCGAACAAGCCCATGAGAAGGGGTTTGGCCGACTTGGCAGGGTTCCTTGCCGACCGGGCACCCAGACCCCTAGCGTCGACCGAAAGCCCCTCACAAGGAGTCCACATGAGCAGTGATCCCGACGCACCGGACAGCATGACGATCATCGCCTTCAGCGGTGACCTCGACAAGCTCTGGCCGACCTTCATCCTCAGCTCCACCGGCGCCGCGAGCGGCATGGATGTCACCGTCTTCTTCACCTTCTGGGGGCTCTTCCCCCTCGTGAAGGACGACGTGCGCATCACCGGCTACGACGCCATGACCAAGGCGCTCGCCGGCATGAACGCCCCCGGCATGAAGAAGGCCAAGCTCTCCAAGCTCAACATGGGTGGCTCTGGCGCGTGGATGATGCGCAAGGTCGCGGAGAAGAACAAGCTCGCTCCGCCAGAGGAGCTCTTCGCGATGTGCCAAGAGATGGGCGTCAACCTCTGGCCCTGCCAGATGACGATGGATCTCCTCGGCGTCCAGCCCGAGCACATGGTCGAGGGACTCGGCGAGCCCGTGGGCGCGGCCACCGCACTGCAGAAGATGGCCAAGTCCGACATCAACCTCTTCATCTAGTCACGTTTCCCACCACACACGAACGGAGTGACCATGCCTGACGCAGCCAAGGTCGTAGACGCCAAGGGGCAGAGCTGCCCCATGCCTGTCCTCATGACGGCAAAGGGAATCAAGGAGATCGACAGCGGCCAGATTCTGCTGCTCGAGGCGACCGACAACGGTGCCCGCTCCGACATCCCCGCCTGGGCCACCCAGACCGGC
>CAJBMR010000237.1 GCA_903954205.1 uncultured bacterium
CCGGATTCCGACCCGCCCCCGCGCTTCTTCATGGTGTGCGAGATGAAGTGCTCGAGCGTTACGGGGTAACGCCGAACTCCTCACACTTCTTCTTCAGCTCTTCCGTGGTGCAGACCCGGTCGTAGGTCGTGAAGCCATCGGCGATCACGTCCTTGACGTTGTCCGGGAAGATGGACACGGGGACGAGCAGGACCGACTTGACCTCGGCACCCGTCTCGGTGTCGACGACCGTGCCGGTGGCCAGGCCATCAGCGGTCGGGATCTCGCCCTTGGCGAGCGCCACGGCCAGGGCGGCAGCGGCGTCGGCCTCGGCCTTGATGGCCTTGTAGACGGTCATGCACTGCGTGCCCAGGAGCACGCGCTGCAGACCCTCGTCGGTGGCATCCTGGCCGGTGACGGGGATCTCGCCCGCAACACCGTTGCGCTCGAGGACCGAAATCACTGCGCCGCCGAGGCCGTCGTTGGCCGAAGCGACACCGATCAGGTCGCCGCCGACCTCGGTGTACATCTGCTCGAAGATCGTGCCGGCCTTGGTGTTATCCCAGTCCGGAACGCTCTGGTCGGCAGCGATGGTGTAGCCGGCGTCCGTGATGACCTTCTCGTAGCCCTCCTTGAAGAGGGTGGCGTTGTTGTCGGTCGGCGAGCCGTTGAGGAGCGCAACGGGGCCGGAGTCGCTGCCATTGGCCTGCATGCAGGTCACGAGGCCCTCACCGATCTTGGTGCCGACGGCGACGTTGTCGAAGGAGACGTAGTACTGAGCGCCGCCACCGAGGGTGAGACGGTCGTAGTCGATCGTCGGGACGCCCTGAGCGTCAGCCTTCGCGATCACCGCGGCAGCCGAGGGGCTGTCAAGGTTGACCAACATGAGGACGTTGATGCCCGAAGCGAGCATCTGGTCGGCGATGGTGGCGAACTTCGCCTTGTCGCCATTGGCATTCTGGATGTCGTACTCGACGCCAGCGGCCTGGAAGGCCTGCTCGAGGAACGGACGATCCGCGGTCTCCCAGCGCGCCGAGGAGGCAGCGTCGGGGAGGATGACGCCGACCTTGGCGGCCACGGGCGCGGGAGCAGGCTCAGCGGAGCTGCTCTCCGGAGCCGCGGAGCTGCTCGGGGCGGCGCTGGACGATGCGGCGTCGCCACCGCTGCCGCCACAGGCGGCAAGGAGGAGACCAGCGGCGGCAAGGCCGGCGATGGCTCCGAAAGTGCGCTTGGACATCTGGGTCCATTCTCAGCAGGGCGACCCTGCATGTGGCGCATAGTGCCGTGCGGTTGTGCGCTTACGGGTGGTGCGGTCATGGTGCGGTGCGATCGTGCTGCCGTGCTGACGTGCGGTGGTGCTGCAACCGCTCCGGCTAGGCGCCGAGGATCGTGTCGATCACCAACTGGTCCAGCTGCTCATTGCGGTAGCCGCGGCTGGCCAGAGTCTCGGGGTTGAACTTCTCGGCGAGAAGTTGATCGGCGGCGGCCGCGGAGTACGGCCCCACCGTGGGCTGCGCGAGCTCAGGGACGCCGGCATCGGCGAAGGCTTGCTTCACCTTGGGATTGGCGTCGAACTGTCGTGCCTTCTCGCGCAGGATGAGGTAGGTGCGCATGCTTCCGCGAGCGAAGTCCCAGATGCCCTCGCCCGCCTCATTGCGGTAGGGGCGGGAATCGAAGTGCTTGGGACCGGCATAGCCAGAGTTCTCCAGGAGGCGGACAAGGAAGAAGTTGTCCTTGATTCCCTCGGAGCCGAAGCGCAGGTCCTGGTCGAAGCGACCGATCTTCTGGTCGTTGAGGTCGATGTGGAAGAGCTTGCCCTGCCAGAGCGTCTGCGCGACGCCCTGATAGAAGCTCAGGCCCGCCATCGTCTCGTGGGCGACCTCGGGGTTGAGTCCGACCATCTCGGCGTTGTCCAGGGTCTGGATGAAGGCCAGCGCGTGGCCCACGGTCGGCAGGAAGGTGTCGCCGCGGGGCTCATTGGGCTTGGGCTCGATGGCGAAGCGGATGTCGTAGCCCTTGTCCTTGACGTAGCCCGCGAGGAAGTCCAGTGCCTC
>CAJBMR010000238.1 GCA_903954205.1 uncultured bacterium
CCGTGGGCGGTGCCGACGTACCCATCGTCATCTCACTGCTCAATGCCTTCACGGGTCTGTCCGTGGCCGCATCGGGCTATGTCCTGAGCAACGTCCTGCTCATCATCGCGGGCACGCTCGTGGGTGCGTCGGGCACGCTCCTCACGAGGGAGATGGCCAAGGCCATGGGGCGCCCGCTCACGTCGACCCTTTTCGGTGCCTTCTCCGGCACGACCCAGGGTGGTGGCGGCACGGGGGAGGAGCGCCCGGTGCGCTCGGCCGGACCCAACGACATCGCGATCATGCTCGGCTACGCCAACAAGGTGATCCTCGTGCCCGGTTACGGTCTGGCGGTCGCCCAGGCGCAGTCGACCCTGCGCGAGCTCGCGGACCTGCTCACCGCGCGCGGCATTGATGTCGACTATGCAATCCATCCGGTCGCGGGTCGCATGCCTGGGCACATGAACGTCCTCCTCGCGGAGGCGTCGGTGCCCTACGAGCAGCTCAAGGAGATGGAGGAGATCAATCCCGACTTCACCTCCACAGATGTCGTGCTCGTCGTCGGCGCCAATGACGTGGTCAACCCCGCGGCGCGCTCGGACAAGTCGGCCCCGATCTACGGCATGCCGATCCTGGATGTCGACAACGCCCAGCAGGTGGTCTTCCTCAAGCGATCGATGCGCCCGGGCTTCGCCGGGATCGAGAACGAACTTCTCTACGACCCCAAGACGACCCTGCTCTTCGGTGACGCGAAGGACTCGCTCACCAAGGTCGTGACCTCACTCAAGGCCCTGTAGGTCGTTGCAGGGCTAGACGACGCCGTAGAGGCGGTCTCCTGCGTCGCCGAGGCCGGGCACGATGTAGCCCTTCTCGTTGAGGCGCAGGTCGAGTCCCGCGGTGACGACCGTGACATCGACCGGCTTGCCGGCGTAGGACTCCTCGACATGGCGCAGTCCCTCGGGTGCGGCGAGCAGCGCGATCGCGGTCACGTCGCTCGCGCCACGCTCGAGTAGCAGGTCGATGGCCGTGACGAGTGTGCCGCCCGTCGCAAGCATCGGGTCGAGCACGAAGACTTGACGCCCCTCCAGGTCGTGGGGGATGCGGTCGGCGTACGTCGACGCGATCAGCGAGTCCTCATCGCGGACCATGCCGAGGAAGCCGACCTCGGCGGTGGGCATGAGGCGCATCATCCCCTCGAGCATGCCGAGACCTGCGCGCAGAATCGGCACCACCAGCGGACGCGGGCGCGCCAGATGCACACCTGTGGTCTCGGTGACGGGAGTCGTGATGGTCACGGGTGTGGTCCGCAACTGGTGGGTCGCCTCATAAGCGAGCAGCGTGACGAGCTCCTCGACGAGCAGCCGGAAGGTCGCTGAGTCGGTCGTTTCGTCACGAAGCGTGGTCAGCTTGTGGGCAACGAGTGGATGCTGGACGACGACGGTACGCACGCGGGCAGCGTATCGGGGCCAAGGTGCGGCGCGGGAGCGGTCCCGCGTGACACCATGGGGGAGCACCCACCGGGGTGCAGGAAGCGGGGCTCGAGCCATGGACGACGACGCGGGCTATGCCGTCGCTGCCTGGCGCGAAGAGGGTCGCTGGTCCGTAGCCGCGCTGCCCCCGCGGGCGACCGAATCCCTTGACTCCTTCCTTGCCGCGCTTCGCCAGCTCATCGCCGAGGGTGGCGCACTCGGCTTCCTCGTCGTCGATGAGGACTTCTTCCTTGGTGTGCGCATGATGCCCGATGGAGCTGCGCGCCTTCTCCTCTCCGATATCGGGGCGGCTCTGGAGTTCCCGCTGGCCGAGGAGGTCGCGGACATGCTCGAGGTCGAGTTGCCCGAGGACGATGAGGAACTCGACGAGGTTGAGCCGGTAGGCGACGTCACCTTCGCGGCTGACATGGGCATGCCCGTGAGTGAACTCGAACTCATCCTCGACGATCCCGACCTCTATCCCGACGAGCAGGTCGTGGCTATCGCGACGCGCCTCGGCTTCGACGAGCAGCTCGCGGCGGCACTCGAGCGCGACTGACGCATGAGGCACGCCGACTCCGACGTCGATGCCATGCGACGGGCCCTCGAGCTCGCGCGGCAGTCGCTCCTTGCCGACGAAGACGACGTGCCGGTCGGTGCGCTCGTGCTCGGCCCTGACGGCGCGGTGCTCGCCGAGTCCGCCAATCGCCGCGAAGCGCTCACCGATCCCACAGCGCATGCCGAGGTGGTCGTGCTGCGCGAGGCTGCGCTCGCGCTGGGCGACACCCACCTCGTGGGCTGCACTCTCGTCGTCACCCTGGAGCCCTGCCCGATGTGCGCGGGCGCGGCACAACTGGCGCGCGTCGACCGGGTGGTCTTCGGAGCCTGGAACGACGACTACGGCGCTGCGGGCTCTGCATGGGACCTCCTGCGCGATCGGCGCCTCCCGCATCGGCCGGAGGTCGTGGGCGGGGTGCTCGCCGAGGAGTGCGGAGCGATCGTCAGGGAGTTCTTCGAGCGCTTGCGCTAGTCGGCCGGGGCTACCAATTCGACGCGCCGGCCGCGTAGTCGCGCGCTCTCGGTTGAGGGTGCTCCTTGCACGCGCACGGTGATCCGCATGCGATCGGACCGGAAGAGATCGCGCGAGTATTCGAATGTGCGCCCCTGCTGATCCTGGGTACGCCGCGTGATGGACAGGAGCGGTGCGCCCAGTGGCACGGACAGGATCGACGCCTCGAGGGGTGAGGCGGCGACGACCTCGATGTGCTCCAGCGCCTCAGCGGGGCGCAGGCCGTAGGCCGAGTCGATGAGTTCGTAGATGGAGCCGCTGATGTCGTGCTCGGGCAGCCCGGGCACGAGTTCGGCGGGGAAGCGCGCATGCTCCAGGGAGATCGGCGAGCCGTCGGCGAGGCGAATACGGACCAGGTCGACGACGAAGTCGTCAGGGGCGAGCCCCAGCGCATCAGCCGCGTCAGGTCCTGCGACCGTGACGCCCACGCTGACCACGCGAGACCCGGCGGTGAATCCCTGATCTCGCAGCAGTGCGGGTACGCCGACGATGCGCGAAAGATCGCGATCGACCTTCGTGGGGGCGATGAATGTGCCCCCACCGCGTCCGGGTACGCGCCGGATGACTCCCTCGGCCTCGAGTGATGCGAGTGCCTGGCGCAGCGTGGACCTGCTCACCCCCAGGGTCGCGGCTAGGTCGCGCTCGGCACCGAGACGCTCACCTGGCTTGAGCGCCCCCCGCTCCACCATGGTGACGATGCGGAGCTTCGCGGCCTCCGCGGTGGATCCCATCGAGGGGGGAATGTCGGGCTGAGTCACGTGAACTACATCGCCTCAAGTGCGGCGAGCGACTCGGGGAGGATTTGGCCGCCGTCGACTACCAGCGCCTGCCCGGTGATGTAGGCGGCCTCGTCGGATGCGAAGAAGAGGGCGGCATTGCCGATGTCTTGCACGCTGCCGAGTCGACGCTGCGGGATCGACATCTCCATCGAACGGATGTAATCCTCGCCGAGATCCGCGAGTCCCTCGGTCATGACATTGCCCGGGAGCACAGCATTGACGGTGATACCCATGGGAGCAAGCTCGATCGCGGCCGTGCGCATGAATCCCAGCTGTGCAGCCTTGCTCGCTCCGTAGTGCGACCAACCGGGGTAGCCGGTGATGGGCCCGGTGATCGACGACGTGAGGATCACTCGCCCGCGCGCACTCTTGGCCAGTTCGGGGATGCATGCCTGAACGCTGAGAAGCGTTCCCTTGATATTGGTGTCCAGGACGAGCTCCATGTCGGTGACCGACATGGAGGCCAGCTTGGAGTCGGGGAAGATGCCGGCGTTGGCGCAGAGGATGTCGATGCCGCCGTGCGTGGCGACCGCGGCGGCGGCCATCTCGGCGCAGGAAGCGGCGTCGGCGACGTTGCCCAGGACGTAGGCGACCGAGCCGCCTCCGAGGGCAGAGAGCTCCTCGACCGTGCGCTTCGCATCGGTCTCGTTGCGGCCGGTGATGAGCACATTGACTCCTGCGGACGCCAAGACGCCCGCGATTCCCTTGCCGATGCCCTTGGTGGCACCGGTGACGACGGCCGAGCGGCCAGCGATCGATCCGAACACGATTCCTCCTAGGTCATCCGGGTGAGGTACTCATCAGCAAGACGGCAACTGGTGACGGCGTACTCGGGCCCCATGGCCTGAGCGGTCTCGGTCTCCGAGTGGGAACCGATCCAGGCGACGAGGAGCAGGCGCCGCAACATGATGAACGTCGGCAGTTCGGCTTCCTCCTCGGGGGTCATGGTGGCCACCGTCCGGTAGCCGCGCACCCAGGAGTCGACGAGCTCGGGCACGTAGGGCTCGTGCTCGATGAAGGACAGTGACGAACCGAGGTCGTACATGAACCAGCTCAGACCGCAGTCGTCGAAGTCGATGACGTTGACGGCGGGACCGTGGACCAGCAGGTTGGCCAGGCGCATGTCTGCGTGGACGAGCCCGAAGCGGTCAGGTCCCTTGCCGTAGTCGGTGAGACGCTCGCGAAGGAGTTCGGAGCATTGCCCGAGGATCCGGGTCTCCTCGGCTCCCACTCCCAGGCCGTCCTGCCACCTTCCCCAGTGACCGTCCGGGCCGAGTGCGGTGTCGTAATCCCAGATGAACCTTGTGAAGCCGGCGGGCCGCTGCCATGACTTCGCGTGATGGTGCAGTCGCGCGGTGATCGCACCGAGCTCCTCGAAGTCCTGGGCCAGGCGATCCTCGGTCGGCTCCTGGCCCTCGACCCAGGCGAAGCGCACGACGTAACGCTCCCGCCCATCGGCTGTCCGCGCAGTGACCACCGACTCGCCGTTCAGGGCCGGGAGGTACGCCGGAGTGGAGACGACGCCTTCGTCGCGCAAGGCGGAGATCCAGGCGAGTTCGCTCAGGATCGCCTCGCGCGAGTGGTAGCCGGTGCGATGAATACGCAGGACCGAGACGTGGCCGTCGGCGGTCTCGACCCGGAAGGTGCCGTTCTCGGACACATTGAGCAGGATGAGTCGCGTCCCCTCATCGAGGCCGTAGGCGGGGAGGGCAGCGAGGGCGAACTCCTCGAACGATGCCACGGGGTCGGTCATGTGCCCTCCTCGCGCCAGACGCTACTGATCCCGGCCGATGACCGCAGCGAGAGCCTCCCCGATGGCCTCACGTGCCCTCTCCACCGCCTCGGGCTCCCCGGCCATGTAGACGCGTCCGGAAGCCCCGATCATCTGGACGTCGACCAGCGTGATGTCCGGTGCGGCCTTCTCGGCCTCATTTGCCGCCACGGCCGCGAAGAGCGCGGGAGTCATCTCGAAGACGAGCAGGCTCTGGCCGGGCAGGATCATCGAGGCCTGGCGCACACGGTTGAGGATGACGGCGTGCTGGTCGGTGATGTCGTGGATGACATCGTGGAAGAGGATCTGCGGGCGCAGTTGATCCTCCGCACGTGCATCGAGCCCGGCGAGGATGGCTGCGCCC
>CAJBMR010000239.1 GCA_903954205.1 uncultured bacterium
CGTTGTCTATTTCAACGATCACTCACTCATTGACGCCGGCATCGCGGACGCATCGTCCTACGACGTGCTGCTGTGGTGCGCGCCCGACATCGCTTGGGTCGCAGAGGTGGGCATGCGCGACGGCATCGACTTCCGCGACCGCGCCGATCAGGTCATCGGCGAGTACGTCGCTCCCCGGCTGCAACTCACGATGATCACCGGCGACCGCGAATCCCGCCTCGCGACCGCCCTGCAATCCTGCGGTGACTAAACGACGCGGTCGGCCGCGCGCCACACGCCGCTCACGAGCGGCACACCCGGGCGGTAGGCCAGGTGCACGTGCGACGGCGCATCGAGGGCTATGAGGTCCGCGCGCCGACCGGGGGCAATCACCCCGATGTCATCGCGCCGCAGCGAGGCGGCTCCCCCGGCGGTCGCTGCCCACACGGCTTGCGTGGGTGACAGCCCCATTTCGCGCACGGCCAGCGCGACCATGAGCGGCATCGAGGTGGTGTACGACGAACCGGGATTGCAGTCCGAGGCGATCGCGACCGTCACTCCCGCGTCCCACAGGCGCCGAGCTGGCGCGTACGTCGACCGTGTCGAGAATTCGGCGCCCGGCACGAGTGTCGCCACCGTGCCCGAGCCGGCGAGCGCCTCGATGTCGTCATCGCCGAGGTGCGTGCAATGGTCGACCGAGGCAGCGCCCAACTCGACGGCCAGTCGCACGCCATCACCCTGTGTGAGTTGGTTGGCATGCACCCGCAGGCCCAACCCCTTTGCCTTGGCCGCCTCGAGGATCCGCCGCGCCTGGTCGGCATCGAAGGCCCCACGCTCAATGAAGACATCCGCCCATCGCGCATGAGGGGCGCACGCGTCGAGCATCTCGCCGCAGACGAGCTCGACGTAGTCATCGGGACGATCGGCGTACTCCGCGGGCACCACATGCGCGCCCAGGAAGGTGGTCTCATCGGTCACGGTGCGTGCTGCGACCAGGGAGCGCGCCTCGTCGTGGACGGTGAGCCCATAGCCCGACTTCGCCTCGAGGGTGGTGGTGCCCTGCCGCAGCGCTTCGGCCGCAAGCCAGGCGGCATTGGCCGCCAACTGCTCGTCACTGGAGGCGCGAGTCGCAGCCACGGTCGTGCGGATGCCTCCGGCGGAGTACGCCGTCCCGGTCATGCGCGCATCGAATTCTGCGGCCCGATCGCCCGCGAAGACGGGATGCATATGGGCATCGACGAATCCGGGAAGCATTGCAGCGCCGGCCATGTCGTGGGAGACGTCGACATCGGGGAAATCCGATGCAGGTCCGATCCAGGCGATGCGTCCATCGACCGCGACGACCGCGGCATCGCGCACGATCCCGAGCGGACCCTCGCCCGCGGTCGGGTCGGCGGTGGCGAGCTCCCCGATATTGGTCCAGCCGACGACGGTCATGTCCCCATCAC
The DNA here is from genome assembly GCA_903954205.1 of uncultured bacterium. Taxonomy (GTDB): domain Bacteria; phylum Actinomycetota; class Actinomycetes; order S36-B12; family S36-B12; genus Mxb001. The sequence goes on from CAJBMR010000239.1 coordinate 1,428, forward strand.
CTGTCGGATGGTCCGATCCAACTCTGCTGCCGTGTCAATGGAGACGTGAGCACCGTCGCGCACGCGCTCCATGCCGGCCACCACGACGGTGCGCACATCCGCAGGCGCGGCGGCATAGACAAGCGCATCGACGATCGCGGTGCCGTCGTGTCCGGCGAGGCGGACCGACGATGTGGCAACCTCGATGAAGTCCGCGGGTGCACCGACCGTGAGGCCCGCCGCAGGAAGACCGAGCGCCGACGCGCTGTTCGTGGTCATGACGGCCAGGAGTTCGTCGCCGGTGAAGGTGCCGCGTCTTCGGCTGCCGAGGCGCTCGTCGAGCTCGATAGCCCGCGCCTCCTCGAAGGGGTCGATGACCGCGTGACTATCGCTGCCCAGGCATAGGCGAGCACCCGCATCCCGCAGCGCGGGGATGGGACCGATGCCATCGGCGAGGTCGCGCTCCGTGGTCGCACACACGCAGACGTGGCTGCCGCCAAGATCTCGGATGTCGCCCTCGGTGAGGTGGGTCGCGTGCACGGCGGTGAAGTCCGCCCCGAGGGCACCCGCGTCGCGCAGGATCTCGACGGGAGTGCGGCCATAGGCAGCGACCGCTTCGACGTTCTCTCGGGGCTGCTCGGAGACATGGGCGTGCAGGGGCACATCCCGTTGACGAGCAACCTGCGCGGCGACCGCGATGGCATCCGGAGCTACCGCCCGGACCGAGTGGACGGCGAGGCCATGGGTGACCAGGCCCTCGGAGGCCAGCGACGAGGTGCGCTCCGCCCATGCCTCGACGGAACCGTCGCTGAAACGGAGTTGAGTGGCATCGAGTTCCACGCCAGGCCCACCGGCGAGGTAGAGCGTGTCGAGCAGCACAAGCCGGATTCCCGCCTCCTGCGCCGCAGATGCCAGGGCATGCGACATCTCGTTCGCGTCGGTGTACGCCGCACCCCCGGGCGCATGGTGCAGGTAGTGGAACTCACCGACGGCCGTGTAACCGGCGAGCAGCATCTCCGCGAAGACCGCCCGGGCAAGTGCGTGGTAGCTCTCCGGATCGAGTCGCGCGGCAGCGGCGTACATCTGCTCGCGCCACGACCAGAAGGAGTCGCGACCCCGATGCGTACGTGAGCGCAGCACCCGGTGGAAGGCATGGGAGTGGGCATTGACCGCCCCAGGCATGACGACACCGTTGAGGGCACGTGCATGCCACGGCACACCGTCATCCGCGGTGATCGTCGTGATGATGCCGTCGCGCTCCTCGATGACGACACGGTCGCGCACGTTGCCGTCGACGACAGCGCGTGCGGCCCACCAGGTCGTCATCGCGGCAGGCTATCCGCGGTGAGGA